>JAGRHA010000376.1 GCA_020445205.1 Gammaproteobacteria bacterium | reverse complement strand
GTGTTCGCCTTCGATCGAATGGATGTCGCCGCGCAGCGTCAGGGTATACAGATCGTCAGGTGCGACCTGGAGAACCTGCTCGGCGAGCTGCTTGGCCTCGCCGAATGCGCCGCGGCGTAACTGCACGTCGGCCAGTGCCCGCTTGGCGTCGAGGGAGTCGGGTTGCTCTTCGAGTAGCTTGCTGAGTGTCCAGACGGCATCGTCGTATGCTGCAGCCGCACGTTGCAGCAAGGCGGCCTGCAACAGCTGGCGGGTATCGTAACCGGCCAGTGTCGAAGCCTTCTGCAACGTCGCCCGGGCTTCGTCGAGGCGGCCATCGCTGAGCTGCACACGGGCGAGTGCGACATGGGCGGGGAAGCTGTCGGCTTGCGAGCGGACCAGGCCTTCAATCGTCGAAGCAGCATCGGCGCGTCGCCCGTCCGCGATGTACATGTCGACGAGTTCGACGATCGGACCGACGGCTTTCGGATTGATCTGGCGGATTTTTTCGTAGTAGCCGATTGCGCCACGCCGGTCACCGCGCGCGCCTTCGAGGCGCGCAAGCTCCAACAGGGCGCGCTGGTCTTCGCCGTGTTCCACGAGCATCTGGCGAAGCATGCCTTCGGCCTCGCGGTAGCGTTTTTCAATCACGTTCAGCTTCGCGAGGTTGTAGCGAGCAGGTCGGAACGACGGGTCGAGCTGCAGCAGCGCATCGAGCTTGCCGCGCGCATCGTCGTAGTTGCCGTCCGCGATGGCCAGCGCGGCGTCGAGGTTGCGTGCAGGTAGGTTGTCGGGTTCGCGCTGCAGAATCCTCAACGTGATCTCGCGTGCCGTGGCGTGGTCGCCTTCGGCGAAGCTCAGCATGGCGGTGTACAGTGACGTACCCAGCGTGATCTCGTCGACATGGTCACGCACCAGACCCTGCAGCGTCTGCAGGCCAGCCGCATGCTGGCCCTGACGGTATTGCAGCACACCGAGGCGGCCGGCCAGTGCCGGTCCACCCTGGTAGCGTGACAGTGCCTCACGGTAATAGCTCTCGGCGGTGACGAAATCGTGTGATTTTGCGCTCGCGTCGCCGAGCAGACCGATGACTTCGGCGTCGGCCTTGCCCGCCGACACCAGCGATACCAATGCACGCCGGGCTTCGGCCGGCTTGTCCACCGCCAATGCGATGCGTGCAAACAGCTTGTGTGCGTCGACGTCGTTGCTACCGGTCTGCAGGTACGCGGACACTGCCTGATACGCGCGTTCGAGCTGGCCTTTCTCCAGCGCCAGGACGCTCGCGAGACGCAACATGACCGGATTGCTCTGCAGGTCGCGCAATGGCGTCGGGTCGAGGATCTCTGCCGCCGCGTCCAGTGCCGACCTGGCATCGGCGTCGCGACCGAGCTGTTGGTAGGCCCTCGCCTGCAGGTAGGGTGCCTCGGGCGTCCACGGGTGTGACTCGCGCAACGCCGCCAGCGCAGCGATCGCCCGTTCTGCTTCGCCAGCATCCAGCAGTGCCGCGGCCTCGCCGAGTGCGGCTGCGCTGTCCGCGGGATCCAGCGCCTTCGCGCGCGCGTACGCTGCGGCGGCGTCGATGTTTCTGCCCTGGGCGTGCAGCGCCGAGGCCTTGACGAACCAGGCCTGCGGGTCGTCGGGGGCGTTTGCCGTGGCCAACGCCGCCATTTGTTCGGCGACGGTGAATTCACCCCGTTCGAGTGGAACGCGCGCGAGACCGATGGTGGCCGTGGCGTGCAGCGGTTCGATCGCGAGTGCCTGCTTGAACGCGATCTCTGCACCATCGAGGTCGTCGGTCGCAAGACGCGCCAGTGCGAGTTCGACCCAGATTTCCGGCTGCTCGTGTACCGGGAACGCGGTCGGGATCAGGGTTTCGATGTTGGTCTTGAAACGCCCCAGGGCATTGCGCGCCTTTGCCAATGGCAATGCCGTCAGCAACGGGTCTGCACCCAGCTTGTTGGCCATTGTCAGCTCTTCTTCCGCGGCCAACGCCTGGCCGCGTTGCAGCAGGATTCTGCCCATCAGGATGCGTGCCGAAAGCTGCCCAGGGTCACGCGACAGCGCGTTCTTGAGCTGCACTTCGGCACCGTCCAGATCGCCGCCGTTGAAACGCGAAACCGCGTCTTCGTAGTAGCGGATCGAGAGGGCGTCGGCGGCACCGACAGTGATGCTTGCCGTCAGCAACAGTGTCGGCAGGATGCTTGCGCAGATGCGCTTGGCGATACGTGCTTTCATGGTGTGTATCTTGTCATCGATCGCGTGAACATGACGTGTCACGACAGAAATGACGGGTCAGCCGGTTGCGGCAGCGTCGCCGGTTCCGGCTACGAGGGTCGTTGCTGTGGTGTCGCTGTCGCGCTCTAGCTTGAGCGGGATCACGCTGCACGCGGTGTCGTAGCCACGCTGAAACAGATCCTGTTTCTGCGTCGGTGACATCGCGAATTCGAGCGGCGAGCTCTCACCGGTTTCAACGACGACGGTGTTGCGCCAGTACGGCGTCGCGATGTATTCGCGCGAGATACTGGTCATGAAGGTACGGATCAACATCGTCAGGTAGTCTGGCAGCGGGAAGATGTTGGATTCTTTCACGGCACTGGCTTCGCGCGTTGAGCGCAGGCGGAAATACACCACCGGCGTGTCGTCGGTTGTCCACTGCCGATACAAGGCGTCCTCGGCCAGAATGCTGCCATCGACCATCAGATGTTTCTTGTAGCGCTCGAAGGTGAACAGTAGCGGGATGCCCATGGAGAAGCGCACCGCACGCGCGACGCGGAAATCCGGCGAGTGTTCGCGATCGAAGATGACGGGTTCCCCCGACCGCACGTCGGTCGCGACCACGTGCAGTTCACGCTCGAGCGCGGCGAATGTGGCGCCGCCGAGCTGGTCGTCGAGCCACTGCTCGAAACGCTCTCCTGTCGACAAACCGCCGTTGAACAGCAGTTTCTGCAGCGAAAAGCCACGAAACTGGCGGAAATCGACGTCGAACGCGAGGTTCTTCAGATACTCGGTCGGATACCCGTAGGCGAACAGCGATGCCACGATGCTGCCGCCGGATACGCCGACCAGGCGGTCTATGCCGTATTCCATGTGCTCAAGCGCGGTCAGGATGCCGACATGCGCGGGCAGGCGCGTGCCACCACCCGCCAGGACCGGAATCATTTTCTTGTTCGTCATGTGCTGTTTAACGGCGCGGCGGCGGCGACCTTGAAAGTGCCAGCGCGCGCGTTGGCTCAGGCATAACGGCGCTGCACGCGCCGTGTGATGCGTGTGAACAACTCGTAGGCGATGGTGCCGCAGTGTGCGGCGATCTCGTTGGCAGGCAGGTTTTCGCCCCACAGTTCGACAGGGGCACCGATCCCTGCGTTTGGGAGGTCGCTGAGATCGACGGTCAGCATGTCCATCGATACGCGTCCGATCAGGCGCGTCCGCTGACCGTCGACCACGACCGGTGTGCCATCCGGGGCGTGGCGGGGATAGCCGTCGGCGTAGCCGATGGCGACGGTGCCGACGCGCGTCGGTCGTGCGCAGACATAGCGGCCGCCGTAGCCGATGGCCTCGCCAGCTGCGAGCTCGCGGATCGCGATGAGTCGCGACTGCAGGCGCATGACAGGCCGCAGGCTGACACCCTCGTCGCCGGCGAGCGGCGAGCTGCCGTACAACATGATGCCGGGACGGACCCAGTCGCAGTGGCTGTCGGGCCAAGCCATCACCGCGGCTGAATTCGCCAGACTCAGGGGGTCGCCATGCGCTGCCACCGTTTCGCGGAATAGCGTCAGTTGGTGCGCTGTGTACCGACACTCGGGTTCGTCGGCGCGCGCAAAATGCGACATCAGCACCAGGCCGGCGACGTTCGTTGAAGCCAGCAGGCGCTGGCGGACGGCTGCGATCTCCGGCGCCGCGAAGCCGAGGCGGTGCATGCCGGTGTCGAGTTTGAGCCACACGCGTAGTGGGTGTGGCAGCTGCGCGTGCTCCAGCCAGTTCAGCTGGGTATGCGAATGGATGCCGACGGCGAGCTGCAGCTGGCTCGCCAGCATGAGTTCGTCGGGTTCGAAAACACCTTCGAGCAATACGATCGGGCGGGTGACGCCCGCCTCGCGCAATTCGACCGCTTCTTCCGTGCAGGCGACACCAAAGCCGTCAGCTTCGCTGTCGAGTACCAGGGCCAGCTCGACCGCGCCATGGCCGTAAGCGTTTGCCTTGACCACGGCCAGCGCACGTGCGTGCGGTGCGAGCGTCTTGGCGTGTCGGTAGTTGGCGACGAAGGCCGCGGTGTCGATGATCGCGCAGGCAGGTCGACTCATTCGGGCTGGGTGGATCCGCGAATCCGCATGACGGCAACGCCGGCCAGTGTGTTGCACGCGAGCGGCGAAGTCCAGCGGCAGGCGACCGCCACGATGCGACTCGCTTGGCGCCGACGGTTACTGTGCAAGCCTGCACGAACGGGTCAGAATGTCTCGTCCTGCAACCGAGTATCTGCGACGACCATGGAACTGTTTCTCGACCCGCACGCCTGGGCCGCATTCGTCACCTTGACGGCGCTCGAGGTGGTCCTCGGGATCGATAACATCATCTTCATCACCATCCTGGCGAACCGCCTGCCGCAGGCACAGCGCACGCGTGTGCGTCGCGTCGGCCTGATCCTGGCGATGGGTACGCGCATCCTGTTGTTGCTGTCGCTCGCCTGGGTGATGCGGCTGACCCAACCGCTGTTCGAGGTGTTCGGTCACGCGGTTTCGGGGCGCGACCTGATCCTGCTTTTCGGCGGGCTGTTCTTGATCGCCAAGAGCACGATGGAAATCCACTCGTCACTCGAAGGGCCGCAGGAACACAGCTTCGGCGGCCACGCCGCCGTCGGATTCATGGGTGTGGTGGTGCAGATCGGCCTGCTCGACATCATCTTCTCGCTCGATTCCGTGATCACGGCCGTGGGTCTCGTCGATCAGGTGCCCGTGATGATCGCTGCAATCGTTGCCGCCATCATGGTGATGATGTGGGCCGCAGGCCCGGTCGGTGAGTTCGTCGAGCGGCATCCGACGATCAAGATGCTGGCGCTGTCTTTTCTGATCCTGATTGGTGTGGCCCTGATGGGGGAAGGAGCGGGTCTGCACATACCGAAGGGATACATCTACTTCGCCATGGCCTTCTCGCTAATCGTGGAGATGCTGAACATGCGCGTGCGTCGCGTACAGGGCCAACCCGTGAAGTTGCACAACAAGCCGTGTCCCGAAGAGGGCGACGGCGCGTGAGCCGACGCGTGCAATGACACTGCTGCGGCTGCTGCTGTTGCTCGCCGGTATCGGCCTGGTCACCTGGTGGTTCAGGGACGACGCGGTTCAGTATGGCCCCGGTGTCGTCGCCCCGGACGCGCCGCGTCAGTCGGATGCCGACGGCGTTGCGGCTTTCGATCACCAGGACTACCGGCTCACGCCGCTGGCGCGGTTCGAACTCGAGGCGCGTGTGCTCGGCCGCGAAGACTACGTCCTGGGGCGCGAGGCGGAACTGTCACCCATGGATTTGGCCTTGGGTTGGGGGCCGATGTCGGACGAGACGGTGTTACGCGAACTTTCGATCTCGCAAGGCAATCGCTGGTATCACTGGCGTGCGTCGCAGTTGCCGATCGCGCGCCGCGATATCGAGCGCCACAGCGCCAATATGCACATGATCCCTGCCGACGACGGGGTCGCCTATCTGCTGGGTGAGGTGGTCGAAGGCAGCATCGTCCAACTGCGCGGGTACCTGGTCGCGGTACAGGCAGCGGACGGCTGGCGCTGGCGGAGTTCGCTGAGCCGCGATGATACCGGTGGCGGCTCGTGCGAGCTGGTGTTCGTCGAGTATGCGAGCGTGCGCGAGGTTCCGTGAGCTGACGCGTCAGAGGTTGGGATCGACGATGATGCGGCCGCGGATCTGGCCGCGCGTGATGCGGTCGGCGAGTGCCGGCAGCTGTTCCAGGCTCGCGACCTGCCCGATTTCGCCCAACGCCGCTGCCGGGAGGTCTTTGACCAGGCGTTGCCACGCCAGCATCCGCCGATCGAACGGGCAGCTCACCGAATCCACGCCGCGCAGGCTGACGTTGCGCAGAATGAAGGGCATGACCGTGGTCGGCAGGTCGGCGCCGCCGGCGAGACCGCAGGCCGCGACACAACCGCCGTAGTTCGTCTCCGCGAGTACGCGCGCGAGCATCGTCCCGCCCACGGTATCGATGGCTGCCGCCCAGCGTTGTCCTTCGAGGGCCCGCGGCGGCGCGCTCATCTCGTCACGGCTGAGGATCTGACGCGCGCCAAGTTCGTGTAGATAGTCACTTGCCTCGGGTTTGCCGCTCACGGCAGCCACGCGATAGCCGAGGTGGTGCAGGATCGCCACGGCGATGCTGCCAACGCCACCACTGGCGCCGGTTACCAGCACGGTCCCGGCATCTGTGTGCACGCCGGCGTCTTCGAGCGCCATCACGCACAGCATCGCGGTGAAACCCGCCGTGCCGATTGCCATGGCGCGGAAACTGTCCATGCCTGCCGGCATAGGCACGAGCCACTTACCCTGGACACGTTGGCGCTGACTGTATCCACCCCAGTATTTCTCACCCACGCCCCAACCGGTCAGGATCACGCCATCGCCTTTCGCATAGTCGTGATGGTGCGATTCGAGCACGCGTCCCGCGAGATCGATTCCCGGCACGAGCGGCCATTCGCGGATGATCTTGCCGCGCCCCGTGATGGCGAGGCCGTCCTTGTAGTTGAGACTCGAGTACTCGACTGCGAGCAATACGTCACCGGGCGGCAGATCGTCGTTGCCGAGAGTACGGATCTCGCTGACGGTCTGCCCGTCCTGTTGGTTCAGTACGAGGGCTTTGAAGGTGTCGGACATGGTCTTTCCTCGGGCCGATGTGTTCGTATGTGCAGGACGCGCCGTCAATGAAAGGTTAACTGCGTCCGCTTTGCAAGCTTGGCGCGTTGGATCTGCGGGCAGTGGGCGGGTGCGGCGTACGCCGGTGCTGTAGGACGGCGGCGAAGCCGTGGCGGACGATCCGGCTAGAACAGCTCGACGTCGCGCTCGGCGTCGTCGGCCGTCGCGTACTTGGCCGCGTAGCTATAGATCTGCACCTGGTTGCGGCCATTCTCCTTGGCGCGATACAGGGCGTGATCGGCGCGGTCGACGATATTGCTCGGCAGGTTGTTGCTGACGATCGGGGCGACGCCGACACTGACGGTCACGCGCCCGACCTGGGGAAAGTTGAATGTCTCGACGGCGCTGCGGAAGCGGTCGATCACGGCGATGATGTCGGTCTCCGAGGCGTGATCGATGATCACGGCAAACTCTTCACCACCATAGCGATACAACTTGTCCGTGCCACGGAAGGTCTGGCGCAGGATCTTGGCGAACAGCAGCAGCACCTCGTCACCGTAAAGGTGGCCGTAGCGGTCGTTGATGCGTTTGAAGTGGTCGATGTCGAGCATCGCCAGGTAGCCGCAGCCCTTGGGCGGGTCGCAGCGCCGATTACGATTGCTGACGGCCAAGGCGGCGGCCTCGAGATCGCGATCGAACGCACCGCGGTTGAGCAAACCGGTCAGTGCGTCCTGGGTGTTCTCGATGATCAGGGCGACGAAATTCTCGTAGAGATCGAGGATGCTGACGGCGGTACGCTCGTCGCGGCCGTCGAGTTCCGGGTTGAACAGGACGATGAAATCGTCGTGACCATCAGCGTCGTTCATCAGAAAGATGATGGCCTGGTACGGATTCAGGTCGGTGACCCACACCGGGCGGCGCATCTGCGCACCGCGTTTGAACTCGTCGACGCGGTCGAACAGTTCCGTCGGATAGTGCTTCGATGATTTGCCGGGCGATGGGCTGGGGACACGGTCGAGGACTTCGACGTGTCCCTCGGGGAGCAGGCGGCAGAACACGATCCATGCGGCGTCGGTCGCCGCCATCAGCGTCGCCAGTAGCTTCGCGCGTATCGCCAGCTGGTCGCGCTGTTTGGTCAGTTCGACCAAAGAAGAAATGACACTGGTATCTGGCATGCTCCCCTCCCTAGCCGAATTTAGCGACACTTTCCGGTGCGGCTTGAAGGCGCCGGGGTCACCGCACGGTTAATCAAAAGAGTGTAACGTCGTCTTCGCCGGCAACCGGCTCTTCGCCCCTGCCAGGGTTTGCGTGCTCACGCGTGCCGTTGTGGCGCGGTCCGCGCAGGCTCTCGTCCCAGCTGTCGACACTCACGCGGAAACGCTGCACCTTGCTGCGCAGCGCCGCACCGAGTTTCGACAGGTCATCGGCAGTGACGTTGGTGATCTCACCGTCATCCGGCGCGATGTGTTCCAGGTTGACCAGCGCATCGGCAGCCGACTGGCTCTCCGATGCGGTGATCTTCTGCTGTTCCATCGCCTGCAAGATCTCTGCGGCGATGCCGGATATCTCGCCGATTCGCTGCGCGATATCGGTGAGCTCTTCACCCGAAGCGATGGCGAGCGAACGTGTCTTCTCCGCGAGCGTGCGACCGTCACGCATGGTGTTCGTGACATGGGCGGTTTCGCTGCGGATTCTGTCGATCGCCTGACGTACCTCGAACGTCGAGCGCTGGGTGCGTTCGGCGAGACTGCGGACCTCCGCCGCGACCACGGCGAAGCCGCGGCCATGCTCGCCGGCACGCGCCGCTTCGATCGCTGCATTGAGTGCCAGCAGGTTGGTCTGGTCGGCAACCTCGTTGATGACATCGATGACGTGTTCGATCGCGGTGTTCTGTGCAGCGAGGTCGTTGACCCGGGTCGCCACCTGGTCGATCTGTTCCGCCAGTGCGTGCATGCTCGCGGCGGACTCATCGAACACCGCCTGGCACGACGCGACGCTGGCACGGGTGTCGGCTATGGCCTGGTTTGTCGCATCGACTTGTTCGTAGACGATTCCGGCCGCTTGCTGCATCTTGCTGACGGCGCTGGCCACCGTTTGGCTGTAAAGACGCTGCATGCCCGCGCGCTGGGCCTGGAAGCCGTAACTGTCGGCGAGTTCCTTGGAGATCGGAATCAGGCGACTGGCGGATGCCGCCAATTCGCTCAACGCCCTGTCCCCGAGACGATTGAATGCATTGAGGGCATGCGCGAGGCAGGCAGCAATGCCGCTGTGCGGCAACCGTACGGTGAGGTCTATCGACGTCTCGGACTTGGCTTGCGTGACGGCGTCGAACAGCTGGCGCAAGGGTTTTTGTACATACTGCCGGTAGAGCAGAGCGGCACCGAGGCAGACCGCGAGGTCTTTGCCCAATAGCACGAGCGTGCCACGGAGATCGATCGCCTGTTGCGCTACGAGGTAAACATCACCGCCGAACATCAGCAGCAGCAACGCACTCGCCACGGCGAGTGGTGCGATGTTGGCGGTGACCAGCATGGAGAGCCGCTGCAGGCGGTTGAAGGAGAGTCCGGGCACGCTCGAGCACACGGAGGCAAAACGGTATGCTCCGTGCAAGTGGCTGGTTGGCATACGTCACACGCTTATTGTTGTTTGTTGTTAGCCATCGTTAGCGGATTCGGAGGCCACAACTTTAGGCAACAGTTTCCCCTGTCAGCGGCTGTCCACCGCGCATGCCGGCGGTCGGTGTCTTGTCGATCAGATGACCGAACGATTCCGCAACATGCTCGGCAAAACTTTCACCCGCACTGGCGTAGAAGTTGAACACGGCTTTGACGCCGGCATCGCGCAACGACTGCTCGTTGTCCGGGTAGTGCGCGACCGATGCCAGCTCGAGGTCGAAGCCCTGTTCACGCAGCAGGCGTGCGACAGCGAGATTGGACTGGTGATCGCTGAAGGCCAGAAGCGCGAGTTTGACGCGACCGCTGCGTTCCGCGCGTGCCCAGAAATCGGCGTCGGTCGCGTCACCGTGTGTGACGACCCTTCCGGCTGCGCGGTGGCGCGCGACGTAGTCTTCGTTGATATCGATTCCGAGTACGACATCGCCCCAGTGTTTGCGCAGGTAGTCGTACGCGCCCGTGCCGACGCGGCCCATACCGAACACCACGACTTGTGCCTTGCCGGGGCGAATCATCTCGTCGCCTGGCAGGCGGCTGCGTGTCTGGAAGCGGTGCAGCGGGTGGCGCCAGCGCGCGTACAGTGCACGTGATGCGGCATTCAGCGGTGAGGCGATCAGAAAGCTGATCGATAGGGCGAGCGCCGTTACGGACAGCCATTGGTCGTCGATCCACGCGTGACTGACGCCGATCGCGCCGACGATGAGCCCGAACTCACTGAAGTTGCTCAGTGCCAGCGAAGCCAGTGTCGCACTGCGTGCACGCATGCGCTGGCGGGTCATCAACAGGAAATACAATGCTGTCTTGAGCGGTAGGATCAGCACGACGAGCAGCAGCGCGACCCCGAGCGTTTCCCAGCTCAGTTCACCCGACAATCCGATCGAGAGGAAGAAGCCGATCAGGAACAGGTCTTTGAAACTCATGAGTGATTTCGCCAGCTCGTTGGTCTTCGCATGGCCGGCGAACAGGATGCCGAGCACCAACGCACCGAGATCGGCCTTGATGCCGACGACTTCGAACAGCGCCGCACCCGAGAGCGGGATCGCCCAGCCGAGCAGGACCAACAGTTCGCCGTGCCCGACCTTATCGAGTAACTTGAGCAACAACGGCCGCGCGGGGATCAACAGCAGCAGGAGCAAGGCCCAGACACTGGGAACTTTGCCGGCGGACGCGGCGATGAACACGACGGCGAAGATGTCCTGCACGATCAACAGCCCGATCGCAATACGGCCGTGGATCGCACCCATCTCACCGCGGCCTTCGAAGACCTTCACCGCGAACACGGTACTCGAGAAACTCATCGCGAAACCGATGAGCAGCGCCGTCGACCAGGAGATGCCGACCGCCAGGCCCAGTCCGAGCGCGGCGAGCGCCATGAGTAGCGCACCCACCAACAGTGTCGTGACGACCATGTGGACGCTGGCACTCAGCCACACGACCGGCGCGGCGAGGTCTTTCACGTGCAACTTCAAGCCGATCGTGAACAGCAGCAACGTCACACCGAGGTCGGCGATGTGCTGCAATGTCGCCGTATTCTGCATCCCCATCGCACCGAGGACGAAGCCGGCAGCGAGGAAACCCATCAGCGGTGG
>JAGRHA010000375.1 GCA_020445205.1 Gammaproteobacteria bacterium | reverse complement strand
CCAACGGCGCCATGTGTCGGCCGCTACCGCGTAGGCTGCTACCACCGATTTGTGCATGGTGTTTTCGAGGATCACGTCGAAGTCGCTGGTACCCTGCGTGAAGGCGCGCCCAACGATTTCCATCTGCGACAGGCCGGACGTTTTGACGCCCGACCGCTCGGCGCAGTCGCGGGCGAAGTCGAGCATGCGCCAGCCCACGTAGGGGTTGCCCTGCAGGCCGTCGCGCTGATCACGCGGCAACGCGCCAGCTTTCGCCAGGATTGCAGTGACAGCGGCATCGGTGCGCTTGTCGGACTCGTCGGCGCCGGCCTCAACATGACCGCGTGACGATTCGCTATCGACGCGCCCGGACCAGATTTCCAGCATCTTCTCTTTTGCCTCGGCGAACGAACGACCGCTGTCGACGAGTTCGGCGACGACGTCCTGCGGAATGCTGGCCTTACGACCGAATGCCTGAATGTCGGCGATGCGCTGGCGCTCGGCTTTGGCAATATCTGCCTCTGACCGCTGCGTGCGTTCGGGTTTCTGCGGTGCTGCACGCGTTTCCGCGACAGCAGTTTCGACCGACTCAGTCTCCTGTTCGGTCGGCTGGGTGACTGAATCAGTCATCTTTTCACCTCTTACAATTACGGGTAGTGATTCGGATTCGGACGATCGCACCTGCGCGCCGGCGTCCGCTCCGATTGCGACCAGGCTGACCTCCATCGGTAGCCAGTCGGTTGCCCGGTAGATGGGCAATTTGTTGTCGCCAGTGGGCTCGATCCGCTCAAACTCGCGGATCTGGTAGCCGACCGATACGTTGCGCAGCACGCCGGACTGCACGTCTTTGGCGTATTGCGCGGCATCGTCTCGTTGCGAGAATCGAACGGTTGCGCGGCCCTCGCCTTCTTCGATCCACGCCTTGTCGATCACGCCGATGACGTTGTCGGTCGTGGCGCGGTGGTCACGCAGGAACGGCGCACCGGTGTTCAACCGCGAAAGGTCCGCGCCGTCGATGTCCAGCTCTTCGATAAACTCCTCGTCTTCCCACCAGTCGTACCGGCGCACCTGCGCACCAGTCGTCCAGGTGATATCCACCACGATCTCGCCCGACTCGCGGACCTCTGCCGTCGACGGCATGAACCGCGCAAGCATGCGCTGTTGCGGGTATTTGCTATGAATCATTGGATTGCTCCTGTGGCGCCACGACGGGCTTGTCGACGCGTGGGTCGGAATCGAGTCGAATACCAAGCGCGTCGAGTTTCGCGTTGTATTCCGCGATCTCTGCCAGTAACTGGTCGGGGTCATAACCCTGTTCGCGCTGCGCTTCGGCGAGCGACATCAGTCCGGCACGTACGGCGTTCTTGATGGCCGGCACTTCGTTTTTCGGATCAACCAGGGTCCGCGCAGGCGGCGTCCACGTCGGCGAGCCGGTCACGCCGGCCACTGTCGAAAACCAGCGCGCAACGCCGCTGCAGAATGTCGGAATGAACATTTGCCAGCGCCAGGCGTCGATCGCTCGACCGAACTCCTGCCAGCCCATGCGGCCGCTTGAGTAGTTGACTTCGGAAAGGTCGCCGGACAGTGCCTCGGCGGTGACGCCAAGGCCGGCGGCGATGCGGTGCAATGTCTGCTTGGTAAACGGGCCGTAGTCGTCGGCCTTCGGGGGTTCTGAGAACTCGACCGTGTGACCCGGACGCATCGTGTACGTGGCCCCCGGCATCAGTCCGTCGGTCAGGTCGCTGTAAACGGCCTCGGTGTCCGCGACGTCGCCGTCGGTAATGACCATCATCGCAAACAGGTTGGCGATCTGCTGGCGCTTGAGGTAAGCGTCCTCGTAGATGTCCAGTTCGCGCAGGGTCATGATGACGGGCGCCAGCCATGACACGCCGCGCTCCTGCTCTGGCCTGTCCTGACGATAAACGTGGATCACCTCGTCGGCCGGCACGCGGGTATAGCGTGACCAGTCGCCACGGATGCCGCGAACAGCGGCCCCCGGGTGGTGCTGGTAGAGGTAATACGCAACACGCCGGCCAATCGTGTCGTACTCGATGCCGCGCGAGATAATCCCGCCGCTACGTAGCTCGCCATCGACGGTTTCGACGAGCCGATCCGCTTCGATCACGTCGAGTTGGAATGGCACGGATAATCCGTCAGTTTCACGCCGTGGACGCAGTCGGATCAGGCACTCGCCCGACTCGACTACCGCCCCCATGACGAT
The DNA here is from genome assembly GCA_020445205.1 of Gammaproteobacteria bacterium. Taxonomy (GTDB): domain Bacteria; phylum Pseudomonadota; class Gammaproteobacteria; order Chromatiales; family Chromatiaceae; genus Thiosocius. The sequence goes on along the minus strand of JAGRHA010000375.1, from coordinate 712 downwards.
CGACTGCAGGCCGTAGAGATCGTGCCGCCCGCGTGCATCGCAATCGGTCGACTCGGCCCAGTTGTTCCACAACCGCTGCACGCGCTGGTTCTTCCACTGCGCCCGGATGCCGTAGCCAATCGTGTTGTTCACGATGACGTTGACGCCCTTCGCGGCCCACGGATTGTTGCGACGCAGGTCGCGCGCCCGATTACGCAAAACGGACGGGTGCTGATTGGCCGTGTCGGCATCAGTGCCTGGTGCGCGCCATCCCTGCGTACGTGGCGCATTGCTGCCGCCGTCGTAGCGCCGTTTACGCATCGGGATAACAGCCATCAGTAGCCCTTTCCTGTCGTAACCCAGGAAAACGCGCCACGTGGCGCCGGCGCATCGATGCCAAGTTCGACGCGCATGTCGTCGCGCAGTTTGCGCATTTCATCGAGCGATTGGTATGTCGTCAGGCGGTCGCCGATGCGAACGGTCAAGATGCCGCTCGCGATAGCGGACTCGACAGCGGCTAGCTGGTCTGATGTATATGCCATGCCAGCGAATCTGGCACGGAAAGTAAAACAATATAATGCGAGATTTGTTTATTTTTGCTTGCGCGGACGCCCTCGCCGCCTTGCCTGCGGTTTCGGCAAATCTGCAGGCTGTTGTGGATCGGTTGCTGCATCCTCAACCTGCTCGTTGTACAGCCGGCAAATTCGGCGCACGGTTACCGGATGCAGTCGGT
>JAGRHA010000374.1 GCA_020445205.1 Gammaproteobacteria bacterium | reverse complement strand
GTCCTGGAGTATGTCGTGCGTACCGCTACCCGCCGGTGCTTCGAAGTAGATGGTGCACGGATCGGACGCACAGATCACCGACGCGCCCGGATACAAGGTCACTTCACCGAAGTTGTTGGGCGAACTGTTGGCGAAGCATGCCGACGACAGCGCCGCCAGGCCCAGCATGCCCAGCGCCGGTGAAAACCGAAAACCGATGACAGTTTTGCTCTTCATGAGGAACTCCTGCGCGGTGTTGTTTGCGCGTTCTGCGGCGTCTCATCGAGACGCGTCATTGGTTCTATCTAGTCGACCGCGGCAGCCAGCGCAAGACCCTTACCACGACGTGCACACGATCGTCTGCCGACATCGGCCACGCGCATGGCCACGGGGGAAACCCAAACGGCCGTCGTGTCGCACAAACTCAACGATGACATAGGCTTGAGATTCGACGCTGTAGCGCGACGAATGGGCCCGCAAAACTGGCGCCGCTGTCCACCAGCAGGTCATCGCTGGTGGCAGGTCACGTACCGCGGGCGCCAGTGAGCATGCAGACACCGCCTCATCGCACGGGTTGGCGGCTCATCGACGCTGCGCGGCGGCGCCCGGGGTTGGTGCGTGCTCGATGAACAGCGCCTCCATTCCCGGCGAGTCCGTGTGCTCGCCGGCGCGGTAGAAATAACCCGTCAGGCGTGCGTAGTTGTCGAGGTCCGACATCCACAGGTACGTGGCCTCGAGTCGCTCGTGATCGCGCGTGAACCGCACCCGCAATACAGGTGCCTGGTCCGGACCAAGGACATGTTCCACGTGCCCCGTGCCGACCAGGCTCTCGCCACCGACGTCACGACGCACCTCGAGATGGTCATCCCTTGCCACCAGAACCACCGTGCCGAAAAAAGTCTGGGCACTGTCCAATGTCTTACCGATCAGTGTGTAGCGTCCATGGAAATACTCGTACAAGGCGGCAGGGTCGTCCACATCATCCGCCATCGCCGCACTGCCGACGCCAGCGGCACACATCAACACGAGGGCTTGCACAGCCCGGATCACTCCAGCCCCCGGAACGGTGGCATGTGCGGGCAAGCGGGCGAAGCGTAGGGCACGACAGAAGTGTGCTGCGCCATCAGGGCTTTGCGAACCCCGTGCGTACGAGCATGGCCAGATCGATCGGCGTCGCATCGGCCTCGGCCGCCTTGTCGCCGAGCAGCAGGCGCTCGAGGTAACGCGCGACGAGATCCACTTCGAGGTTTACCTGCCGCCCAGCAACATAGCCGTCCATGATGGTTTCCTGCAGCGTGTGCGGCACGATATTGAGTTCGAACCGACGGCCGGAAACAGCATTGACGGTCAGGCTCGTGCCATCGACCGTGATGGAACCCTTGTGCGCGATGTAGCGCGCAAGATCGGCTGGCGCCTCGATGGTAAAGCGTACCGATCGCGCATCGTCGTGGCGTTCGATGACGACACCCAGGCCATCGACGTGACCACTGACCAGATGTCCACCAAGGCGGGTCGCGAGCGTCAGCGCCTTTTCGAGGTTGACCGGGCTGCCGCTTTCGAGCTGACCGAGACTGGTCAACGACAGAGTTTCACGCGATACGTCGGCGACGAAACCGTCACCGGGCAGCTCGACCGCGGTCAGGCACACACCATTGACGGCGATGCTGTCGCCGAGTACGACATCGCCGAGATCGAGTTTGCGCGTACGGATGCGTAGGCGTACATCGCCACCACGCGGTTGCAATGTGGCGACTTCACCAACCGCCTGGATGATGCCGGTGAACATACGCTGACTCCTCCGCCATTCACGGCGCGGTCGCTGCGGTCGGGCGCAGCGTCAACCGCAGGTCGTCGCCGACACGACGTGCGTCGGCGAAAGAAAATTCGAGCCGCTCGGCGAGCCGCTCCAGTCCCGGCAACCGTACCAGACCGCGCGCCGCATCACCCATGAGGTGCGGCGCCTGATACACCACGAGTTCATCGACCAGACGCTGCGCCAGCATCGCACCGGCCAGGGTCGCGCCGCTCTCGACCAGCACCTCGTTGACCCCACGATCGGCCAGCGCCCGCAGCAGCTGTGTCAGTTCGATGCGGCCACCCAGTTGCGGCAAACGCAACACGTCGGCGCCTGTCGCTCGCAGTTCGACCTCCGCCTCCTCGGACGCGTGCTCGCCGCACACCACGAGAACCGGGCCCTGCAACTTCAGCAATCGCGCACGCGGCGGCAGGCGCAGGCGGGTGTCGAGCACGACGCGCAACGGCTGACGCAGGTAGGTCGCCTCGCCAACCCCGGGCAGCTCATCGGCCTTGAGTCGCACGTCGAGCGACGGATCATCGGCCAAGACCGTACCGATACCGGTCACGACTGCCGAGCTGCGCGCACGCAGCAGCTGCACGTCGTGGCGTGCGGCAGTTCCCGTGATCCATTTGCTCTCACCACTGGCCATCGCCGTGCGCCCATCGAGGCTCATCGCGAGCTTGCAACGCACGTAGGGGCGAGCATGCCGCATGCGCGTGAGGAACCCCGGATTCAACCGCTCGGCATCGCCGGCCATGAGGCCCACCGACGTCTCGATACCCGCTTCGCGCAGCATCGTCAGACCCTTGCCCGCTACCTGCGGATTCGGATCGCCCATCGCGACCACGACGCGCGCAATACCGGCTTCGATCAGGCCCACGGCGCACGGCGGCGTGCGGCCGTGGTGTGAACACGGCTCGAGTGTGACGTAGGCGGTGGCACCACGCGCGGACTCGCCGGCAACAGCCAGGGCGATCGGTTCGGCGTGGGGCTCACCGGCGCGTCGGTGCCAACCCTCACCGACCACGCGACCGTCTCGTACGACGACGCAACCGACGCGTGGATTGGGATCGGTGGTGTACAGGCCGCGTTCGGCGAGACGCAGGGCGTGCGCCATGAAGCGATGGTCGTCGGCGGCGCCGCTCATTTATCGTCGTCGAGCAAATCGAGCTGCTG
>JAGRHA010000373.1 GCA_020445205.1 Gammaproteobacteria bacterium | reverse complement strand
GGTTGCTGCGCAGTTGAAAGAGATCACCAGTACGTTGGGGATCCCCTTCATCTACAAATCGTCGTTCGACAAGGCGAATCGATCGTCACATGACAGCCCGCGCGGTCCCGGCCTCGAGCAGGGGCTGCGCATCCTCGAGCGGGTCAAGACCGAACTCGGACTACCGGTGCTCACGGATGTGCACGAAGACACGCCGATCGACGAGGTTGCGGCGGTGGTCGATGTGCTGCAGACGCCGGCCTTCCTGTGCCGTCAGACCAACTTCATCCAGAAGGTTGCGCGTGCCGGTCGTCCGGTGAACATCAAGAAGGGCCAGTTCCTTGCGCCGTGGGACATGGGGAACGTGGTCGATAAGGCGCGTGCCACGGGCAATGATCAGATCATGGTCTGCGAACGCGGCGTGTCGTTCGGTTACAACACGTTGATATCGGATATGCGCGGTCTTGCCGTCATGCGCGCCACGGGTTGTCCCGTGGTATTCGATGCGACGCATTCGGTGCAGCAGCCGGGTGGCCTGGGTGGACGCTCGGGCGGCCAACGCGAACACGTCCCGGTACTCGCACGCGCCGCGGTCGCGGTCGGCATTTCAGGCCTGTTCATGGAAACCCATCCCGATCCCGACAACGCGATGTCGGATGGCCCCAATTCGTGGCCACTCGACAAGATGAAGCCGTTGCTCGAAACCCTGGTCGACCTCGACCGTACCGCCAAACGGTCAGGCTTCATCGAACAGACATTGTAAAGTGCGGCCGCAGGCACGCGATGTACGTCATGACGGACATGGAGCTGTTGCGGCGTTTTCGCTCGAGGGCGCGTGTTGATCCGCAGCCCGTATCGTATTCAATTTCGTATCAGGAGTAGTCATGTCTGAAATCATTGACATTCGTGCCCGTGAAATCCTCGATTCGCGTGGTAATCCCACTGTGGAGGCCGACGTGTTGACCGCGGATGGCGCCATCGGTCGGGCTGTCGCGCCGTCTGGTGCATCGACGGGTTCCCGCGAGGCACTCGAACTGCGTGATGGCGACAAGTCGCGTTACCTCGGCAAGGGCGTGCTGAAGGCAGTCGGCAACATCAATGGCGAGATACGCGACGCGCTGTTGGAGCAGGAAGTCAACGGTCAGGAAGCCATCGACCGTCGACTGATCGATCTCGACGGTACAGAGAACAAATCGCGTCTGGGTGCCAACGCCACGCTGGCGGTATCGCTCGCGGCCGCGCATGCGGCGGCGCAGGAAAAAGCGATGCCGCTGTACCAGTCGCTGGGCAATGGCAACTACCGCATGCCGGTACCGATGATGAACATCATCAATGGCGGCGAGCATGCCGACAACAGCGTCGACTTGCAGGAATTCATGATCCTGCCCGTGAATGCCGGTTCGATCCGCGAAGCGGTACGTTACGGTGCCGAAGTCTTCCACGCACTGAAATCGGTGCTCGGCGGGCGTGCATTGGCGACGACGGTTGGTGACGAAGGCGGCTTCGCCCCCAACCTGCGGTCGAACGAAGAAGCCATCGAGGTGATCCTCGAAGCGATCGGCAAGGCAGGCTTCAAGGCGGGGGAGGACATCTACCTCGGTCTCGACGCAGCGAGCTCGGAGTTCTACAAGGACGGCAAATACGTGCTCGCCTCCGAAGGCAAATCGTTCGACTCGGCGGGCTTCGCCGATTTCCTCACGGCCTGGGTCGACCAGTACCCGATTATCTCGATCGAAGACGGTATGGACGAAGGCGATTGGGACGGTTGGAAGCTGCTCACCGAGAAGCTCGGTTCGCGCGTGCAACTGGTCGGCGATGACTTGTTCGTCACCAATACCAAGATCCTCAAGCAGGGCATCGATCGTGGTATCGCCAATTCGATCCTGATCAAGTTCAACCAGATCGGTACGCTCACTGAAACCCTCGATGCCATTGCCATGGCGCACGATGCCGGTTACAGCGCCGTGATTTCGCATCGCAGCGGTGAGACCGAAGACACCACGATCGCCGATCTCGCCGTCGCCAGCGCGACCGGCCAGATCAAGACCGGCTCCTTGTCGCGTTCGGATCGGGTCGCCAAGTACAACCAACTCATGCGTATCGAGGATCAGCTCGGTGCCGATGCGGTGTACGCGGGCAAGAGTGCTTTTCCCTGTTTCCGCTGATCCGCGGATAGCGCGGTGAACTGGAAGCTGCAGCTGATCTTCGCCACGCTGTTGCTGGTGTTGGTCGGCTTGCAGCTCCGTTTGTGGGTCGGTGACGGCAGTTTTGCCGAAGTTGCAAGTCTCAAACAGCAACTCGCTGCACAGCGCGCAGAACTCGCCGATCTGCAGGAGCGCAATGCCACGCTGCAGGCCGAAGTCGACGATCTGAAGCAGGGCCTCGCCGCGATCGAGGCGCGGGCGCGCAGCGAACTCGGCTTGGTGCGCGAAGGCGAGACCTATTTCCAGTTGCTCGACGGCGAAAGACCACGCGATGAGTGAACCGTCTTACTGGGTCGTCGTGCCGGCAGCCGGCGTCGGCCGGCGCATGGGAAGCGCCGTGCCCAAGCAATACCTGGAGCTCGACGGCAGACCCGTGATCGACCACACGATCGAACGCCTGCTGCTCCACCCGTCGGTCGACGGTGCCTATGTCGCGATCAGTGCCGAGGACGGTTGGTGGAACGACACCGAGTTTGCCGTGCACCCGGATCTGGTCGTCGTGCCCGGCGGTGCAGAGCGGTGCTATTCGGTGCTGAACGCACTCGAGGTGCTCGCCCGACGTGCAGCGGACAACGACTGGGTACTTGTGCACGATGCAGCACGGCCGTGCGTCCGGCGCGAGGATATCGACCACCTGATCGCGATGGTTTCAGCCGGGGAGAACGGCGGCCTGCTCGGCATGCCGGTGCGTGACACCATGAAGCGGTGTGATGCCGCGGATCGCGTGACGGAAACCGTCGACCGCTCCCACCTCTGGCATGCCTTTACGCCGCAGATGTTCCGTTTTGCGCAGCTGTACGATGCCCTACGCCGTGCACTCGAGGCCGGTTTCCTGGTGACCGATGAAGCCAGTGCCGTGGAATGGGCCGGGCATCGGCCCATCATGGTCGAGGGGCACGCGGACAACATCAAGATCACGCGTCCCGAAGACCTGGCGCTGGCCGCCTATTACCTCGAACAGCAGTTCTGCCAGCAATTGCCGGCGCGCTAAGCC
>JAGRHA010000372.1 GCA_020445205.1 Gammaproteobacteria bacterium | reverse complement strand
GGCCAGCGATGTCGACACGATCGGCAGTGCCTCTTCGCGGATGGTGTTCTGCATCGCCAGCGTGTGACTCTTCGAGGTCCGCAGTTCCTGGTTGTAACGCAGCATGAAATGCAGCGTGTCATCGACGGCCACGCCGATGGCGATGGCCGCGGCCATTGTCGTGCCGATATTCAGCGGTATGTCGGCGAATCCCATGACGCCGAACAGGATCACCATGGGGAAGATGTTGGGCAGGGCGGCGAGCAGCCCGACACGCACGTCGGTGAAGATGAAACTGACGATGATCACGAACAGCGTCAGGATCAGCAACACCGACTGCAGCTGCCCCATGATCATGCTGTGGGTCGATGACAGCGACAGAACGGAGTCCCCCGTGATGCGCGCACGCAGTCCCGGATCAAGGTGCTGATCGACGTAGCTGCGAATCTCTTTGAGCAGGCGGCGCAGTGTCGCCGCGTCGGTGATCGCATGGCGGATGAGGATGCGTGCCTGGCTGTAATCCGCGGTCACGAAGTTCTTCACCCGATCATGGTCGAGGAAGATCATGAGTTCGGCGATCTCGTCGTTGCTGCTTGGCAGGCCGGCGTCGTCACTTTCCAGAAAGGCGTTGTTGAGCAACACGAGGTAGTCGCCAAACGATGTCACGGACAGTGAATCGTCGAGTGAACGGATGTGTCGTTGTAGTTTGACCAGCTCTTCGAGGTAGCGCGTGTGGAGGAAGGTATCTTGAATGCCCGATTCAACGATGACTGAGAACGACTCGAGGCCGGCGAAGCGCTGATTGAGGTCATTCAGTCGTTCCGCCACGGGCGACGCGCTGCCGAGATTCTCCACCGGATTGTGATTGACCTTGATGCGCGGAATGCCGACCGCAACGAGTGCGGCGCCGAGTACCAGGATGATGATGACCTGCCAGCGTTGCTGCGTGAGAAAGCGCCAGTACCGTGCCGCCCAGATGACGTTGTCGTCGGCAAAAGGTCGCGGGCCGCGATCGCATTGCAGACGGCCCGTGACGGACAGTGCCGCCGGGATGAACATGATCGTGACGACAAAATTGAAGAACAGGCCGGTCGATGCGACAAAACCGAACTGGCGCAGCACCTCGATATTGCTCAGGCCGACCGATAGAAATCCGATGTAGGTCGTAATGAACGTCAACAGCACGGTGCGGCCCATCTTGCGTGCCATATGCGTCAGCGCGCCGTCGGTCGTCGCCCCGGTGCGCTGTGCATGCCGGAACTCCGCGAGCAGGTGGATGTCTTCGGTGGAGCCGACGATGATCAGCAATACCGGGATCGTCGATGTCACCACATTGACCGGGATGCCGAGCCAGCCCATGAGCCCGAACGTCCACAGAATGCTGATCGCGGCCGTCAGCAGTGGTGTGACGATGTCGAGAAAATGTCGCAGCAGCAGAAACAGCGCGATGAGCAGCGCAACCACGGCAAACGGCAGCAGCTTGGACTGTTCTTCGATGATGCGGCTCGAGATCTCAGAGCGCACCTGCGGGGAACCGATTACGTAGGCGCGCTGATACACCTCGCGCAACGGTGCGATGGCGGCGTCGAGCGTGTCGCTGAGCGTCTTGTCATCGACATGCGTCTCGTCGTTGCGCAGCACCACCGCGACCGCCAGCGCGCTGCCGTCGGCGGCGACCAGGATGTTGCGGATCAGGGGATTGCTGGCTGCGGCCTGCAGCAGGTCCTGCGCTGCGGCATCGTCGACGGGAATCTTGTCGAGGTAAGGCTTCTTGTCGAGGTAACCGTCGATGCTCTTGACGTACGGGACGTTGAACAAGCTCTCGGTCTGGGCGACGAACGGCAGCGCTTCGACGGCATCGATGACTTGGCGCAGAACGTCAAGCCGCGCCTCGGTCAGCGGCTTGTCGCTTTCGACCACCAGCACCACGACGCGCTCATCACCGAACATGGCCCGGGTTTCGTTGTAATAGCTGCGCTGCGGGTCGTTGATGACGAGCATCTCGTCGGCCGAAACCCTGACTTCGAGCCGGCTCAACTGCGTTGCAGCGAGCAGCGAGGCAAGGCACAACAGCGCAAGCCATAGCCACGGTCGGCGTGAGAACAGTAGCAACAGGCCCTGCATGCGGAACGATGATCCCTGATACGGTTCCCGGCAGTTTAGCGTGCCGCGGCGACGATTGAGTGCACAAGGCGCCGGGTGCCGCCGCACGGCATGCGACGGCTGCGTTTGATCCAGGTCGCAGGGCACGCGCGTTACCGTGCCGGCGGCCCTTGATTTCTGCCGTCACCACCCCATATGCAGGGTAACTTCACGGTTTTCCGGAGTTTTCTCCCATGCGGATGGATCGACTGACAAGCAAATTCCAGATGGCCCTGGGCGACGCCCAGAGTCTCGCGGTAGGGCGCGACCATCAATTCATCGAACCGGCCCACCTGATGACCGCACTCCTCGACCAGGAAGGCGGCACGGTACGCCATTTGCTGGCGCAGAGTGACGTCAACGTCAACCAGCTGCGTTCGATGCTCGGTGATGCCCTTGATCGTATGCCGTCGGTGCAGGGCGCGGCCGGCGATGTGCACATTTCCAACGACCTCGGCCGCCTGCTCAACCAGACCGACAAGCTCGCGCAACAACGCAAGGATCAGTACATCAGTTCCGAGTTGTTCGTGCTCGCTGCCGTCGAGGACAAGGGCAATATCGGTGAGTTGCTGCGCCGGGCCGGTGCCAGCAAAGGTGCGCTGGAAAAGGCGATAGACCAGGTCCGTGGCGGCCAGTCGGTTGACGATCCCAACGCCGAGGAACAGCGCCAGGCGCTGCAGAAATACACCATCGACATGACCGAGCGTGCCGAGCAGGGCAAGCTCGACCCCGTGATCGGTCGTGACGACGAGATCCGGCGTGCGATCCAGGTGCTGCAACGGCGGACCAAGAACAACCCGGTGCTGATCGGTGAACCCGGTGTCGGCAAGACCGCGATCGTCGAAGGTCTGGCGCAGCGCATCGTCAACGGCGAGGTGCCCGAAGGCCTGAAAAGCAAACGCCTGCTGTCGCTCGACATGGGCGCGCTGATCGCCGGTGCCAAGTTCCGTGGTGAATTCGAGGAACGCCTCAAAGCCGTGCTCAACGACCTCGCCAAGCAGGAAGGTCAGATCATCCTGTTCATCGACGAGATCCACACCATGGTCGGCGCGGGCAAGGCCGAAGGAGCGATGGACGCCGGTAATATGCTCAAGCCGGCGTTGGCGCGTGGCGAACTGCACTGCATCGGTGCGACCACGCTCGACGAATACCGCCAGTACATCGAAAAGGACGCGGCGCTGGAGCGTCGTTTCCAGAAAGTGCTGGTCGAAGAACCGTCGGTCGAGGACACGATCGCCATCCTGCGTGGCCTCAAGGAACGCTACGAGGTGCACCATGGCGTCGAGATCACCGACCCGGCGATCGTCGC
>JAGRHA010000371.1 GCA_020445205.1 Gammaproteobacteria bacterium | reverse complement strand
GAATTCGTCGCCATCATGGGGCCCTCGGGGTCGGGCAAGTCGACATTGATGAACATCCTCGGCTGCCTCGACGTCGCCGATGAGGGAACCTATCGCTTCAAAGCGCGCGATGTGACGCGCATGGACGCCGACGAACTGGCTGTCGTACGCAATCGCGAGATCGGGTTCGTATTCCAGAACTTCAACCTGCTGTCGCGTACGAGTGCGCTCGAAAACGTGGAGACGCCCTTGATCTACGCTGGTGTCGAGCGTGCTGAACGTCGGCAACGCGCGAGCGACGCCCTGCAACGCATCGGACTCGGCGATCGCCTGCACAGTTTCCCCAACCAGCTCTCGGGCGGGCAACAGCAGCGTGTCGCGATTGCCCGTGCCTTGGTTACGGGGCCGAGCCTGCTGCTGGCCGACGAGCCGACCGGCAATCTCGACACCACGACCAGCGCCGACATCATGGCCGTGCTCGACGACCTGCACCGCGAAGGTGTGACGATCGTGCTGATCACACACGAGCCTGCCGTCGCCGAGCATGCACAACGCCGTTTGATCGTACGTGACGGGCATCTCACGGAGGCCGTCACATGAGCTGGGAGTCTGCATTGCAGCTGGCGCTGCACGCGCTGTGGCGCAACAAGACACGTGCCTTTCTCACCGCACTCGGCGTGATCATCGGTGTCGCCGCGGTAATCGCCATGGTGGCGATCGGCAGCGGCGCCCAACAGCGTATTGCGCAGACGCTCGAGAGCCTCGGCACCAACACCCTGCTCATCCGACCTGGCACCGTCACGCGCGGTGGTGTGCGCAGCGGCGCCGGCGGACTGTCGACGCTCACCTTCGATGATGCGCTGGCCATGGCCGACCTGCGTGGTGTCGCTGCCGTGGCGGCCAACGTGCGTGGTGCAGGCCAGGTGCGTTACCGCGGCAGCAACTGGGGCACGGTGATCGAAGGCGTCACACCGGACTATCTCGCCGTGCGCGACTGGCCGCTGGCCGAGGGAAGTTTCATCAACGAGCAACAGGTCGCCGCTGCGGCGCATGTCTGTGTACTTGGTCAGACGGTGGTGCGCGAGCTGTTCGGGCTCGCCGAACCACTCGGTGAAAGTCTGCTCATCAAAGGTACACCCTGCCTCATCGTCGGCGTTCTGGCATCCAAGGGTGCGACGGCCTGGGGCAGCGACCAAGATGACGCCGTGTTCATGCCGCTGACCACCGTGCAACGCAAACTGCTTGGCATCGACTATGTCCATCGCATCGAGGTCGCCACGACGGGCCGTGAAGACGCATCGGGCGCTCTGGCCAACATCCGCCAGCTGCTGCGCGATCGTCATCGCCTCGGTAACGACCGTGGCGACGACTTTCAGGCACACAACCGCGCCGAGCTCGCGGAAACATCCGAAGAATCGGGACGTGTGTTCAGCTGGCTGCTCGGCAGTATCGCGTCGGTGTCGCTGCTCGTCGGTGGCATCGGCATCATGAACATCATGCTGGTATCGGTGACCGAACGGACGCGCGAGATCGGCATCCGTATGGCGCTCGGTGCGCGCCGCCGCGACATCCTGTGGCAGTTCCTGCTCGAAGCCCTGCTGCTCAGCGCCGCCGGCGGGGTGCTCGGCATCGCTGCCGGGCTCGGTGGCGCGTTTGCACTCGCACACTTGTCCGAGTTACCGGTCCGTGTCACGGCATTGTCGGTGGTACTCGCCTTCACCTTCGCCGCGCTCGTCGGCGTGTTCTTCGGCCTGAACCCCGCGCGCAAAGCGGCGCGACTGCATCCGATCCAGGCCTTGCGATATGAATGACTTGGCTGCCGCAGAAAGGCTTTATCCGCGGTGGTGGTACGACGCGCGACTGGACGCGTCACAGCGGTGGGTACGGCGCGCGGTGAGCTGCGGCTGCACCACGCCGGTAGCGTGAACGTGTGCGAGGCGGAGATTCACTCTCTGCACACACGGACGGGGCCGACGTCGGCGTTCCGACCGCCGGCTCACCCGATGAGAGTCACGCGGTTCGTGTCAGGCGATGCGTTCGCGATAATGTGCCAGCAGGGTGTCGGCGATGCGCTCGGCTGCATGTCCATCCCACAGCTCCGGTACGCGACCACGCTCGCCGCCGTTTTCGAGGACCGCATCGAAACACTCGCGGATCGCGGCGGCGTCGGTGCCGACCACGGTATTGGTGACGCATTCGACGGTG
>JAGRHA010000370.1 GCA_020445205.1 Gammaproteobacteria bacterium | reverse complement strand
GCGCGCCAGGCGGATCGCCGACATGGTCGCCTCGGTGCCCGACGACACCATGCGCACGAGCTCGATCGACGGCATGAGCTCGCAGACGCGATCGGCCATGCGCGTCTCGATCTCGGTCGGCGCGCCGAACGACAGACCCTTCTGGATCGCCTCGGTGACCGCTTCGATCACCTCGGGGTGGGCGTGACCGAGAATCATCGGCCCCCAAGAGCCGACGTAGTCGATGTAACGCTTGCCGTCGGGGTCGAACAGATAAGGGCCGGCTGCGCTGTCGACGAACACCGGGTCGCCGCCGACGCCCTTGAATGCGCGCACCGGCGAGTTGACGCCGCCGGGGATGTGGCGTTGGGCGGATTCGAAGCGATCGTGTGCGGCGCTCATGACGGGGTCTCCTCGGTGGATGCAAAACAGTCGGCGAAGGTGCGTGCGGCAGCGCGGATATCGGTCGTCGCAAACAGCGCGCTGATCACGGCCAGCATATCGGCGCCGGCCCGCACCAGGGCGGCGCCATTCTCGGGGCTTATACCGCCGATCGCAACAACAGGTAGGCCGAGTTCGGCGCGTGCGCGTCGCAGCAGGCCGATATCGGCGGCCACGGCGTGCGGTTTGGTCGGCGATGCGAAAAAGCTGCCGAAGGCGACGTAGTCCGCACCTGCGGCGGCGGCCTGTTGGGCCAGTTCGAAGCGGTTGTAACACGACACGCCGATGAGACTTCCGTGTGGCAGCTGGCGCCGCGCCGTGGTGATGTCGACATCGTCGCGGCCGAGATGTACGCCGTCGGCGCCCACGCTGGCGGCGAGGGCGACATCGTCGTTGATCAGCAGCGGAACGCCGTGGCGCTGCGTGACCTCGCGCAGCGCGCGTGCCTCGAGCAGCCGACGCTCGCTATCGTCACGTTTGTCGCGGTACTGCACGATGCCTGCACCGCCGCGCAGCGCTGCATCGACGTCCGCGGCCAGTTGCGCGACGGTCGTCGTGCGGCCGTCGGTGATCGCATAAAGCCCGCGCAGCGGCGGTCGCTGGCGCGCAGCGTTCACTGGACCCGCCACGGCAGCCACTGACCGTGGCCAGGGGCATGCGCATTCTGCAAAGCGCGCCAGGTGAACTGTTGTGCCATTGCCACGGCCTCGTCGATGGGATGCCCCTGCGCCAACCGCACCGCGCAGGCGCTCGCGAGCGTACAGCCGGAGCCATGGTAAGCGTGGGGCAGGCGCGGCCAGTCGTAGTCGCGTGTCGCCGTGTCGGCACGAAACAGGCGATTGCGCACCTGGCCGCCCTCGGCCTCGTCGGCACCGGTGAGAAGGACGGCCGCAGTACCGGCTGCGAGTAGTGCGCTGGCCGCGTCGTCGGCGTCGTCGAGTCCACTGAGGCGACGTGCCTCAGCACGATTCGGTGTGACGAGGGTGGTCAGCGGCAGCAGATGCTCGCGCACCGCGGCGACGAGTCCTCCGCGATCGAGATCGAAACCGCCGCCCGCCGCGAGTACCGGGTCGAGTACCAGCGGGCAGCGCAGGTTGCGCAGACGTGCTGCGAGGGCGTCGACCTGCGGACCGTCGCCGAGCAGACCGAGCTTGACCGCGGCGGGAGACATGTCGCCCAGCAGCACGTCGAATTGCCGCAGCAGCGCGTCGACAGGCGTTGGCCAGGTGGTGGCGACGTCACGCGTGTCCTGCGCGGTCAAGGCTGTGACCAGGGACATGGCGTGGACGCCGTGCGCGGCGGCAGTTTCGATGTCGGCCTGGATGCCGGCGCCGCCGGTCGGATCGTGGCCACCGATGAACAGGACTGCAGGGCGGTTGTGCATGGTCGGCGGATTGTAGCAATGGTGGGCCGTCAACCGCGTCCAGCGCCATAAAATATCGCCGGGCGTTCTGGCACAATCCGCTTCAGCAGCCTGTGGGCGCCAACAACAACCGGGAAATTGCTCAATGAAAACCTATATGTGTGTCATTTGCGGTTACATCTACGACGAAGCCAAGGGTGTGCCGGACGATGGCATCGCACCTGGTACGCGTTGGGAAGACGTGCCGCTCAACTGGCAATGCCCCGAATGCGGCGCCGGTAAGGAAGATTTCGAGATGGTCGAGATCTGATAACTCGTTGCACTTGGCGCAATGGTTCGCATCTGACTGATCCGTCACGAATTTAACGCCTCGTGGCGACGAAATTGCTGCCGCAGGCTGGGCCGGTGCGAAAACTGGTCTACACTTGAATTCAGTCCGACCTCTGTCCAAACGCTGTAAAAATCAATGACTTGCAGCACGGCTCGGGTTCGCGCAGGATTTCCTGGGGGATGGCATGGCAAGTGAAGATAGCGAACTGCTGGCGATCGCTCGTCGCTACTGCGAGTTGGTCGAATCGCTCGATGAAGGCGATCGTGCGCCGCTGATACACCTCAACGAGTTGTTGCCGCGCCTGCACGCGGCGATGGCAGCCGTCGTACCCTGGCCCGACGACGGTGCACTCGATGCCGATCTCGATCTCGATCAGCGTTTCGAACTGTTCAGCCGCCTGCATCGCCTGCTCGGCGACCTCGACGGTTATTGGATGGAGTACGACGTGACGCCGGACCGGCAGGAGATGAGCGGTAGCCTCGCCGACGACCTCACCGACATCTACTGCGAGCTCAAGAACGGCTTGGCGCGTCTCGAGGGCAATAGCGACACACGCCGCACGCTGGGACGCTGGCGAACGGGGTTCTGCAAGCACTGGGGGCAGCATGTCGTCGATGCCGAGCGCCATCTGTATGCGCTGGCGGCGCGCGACCGTTTGTACTGAATTTCGGCGCCGCGAGTGCTAATATCGCCGGCATTCCCCCGATTTACTGACCCTTAGAGGTGGCGAGATGACCCAGGTAGCCTTGGCTGACCACGAACTGACACTGACTGGCCCGGCGCAGGGCAAAATGGCCGAGCTGATGGCACAGGTCGAAGACAACGTGCAGGGCGTACGCGTGTTCGCGACACCTGGCGGGTGCAGCGGCGTGAGCTTCGGCATGACCTTCACTGACCAGCTCAACGACGATGATCGCATCCGCGAGTACGAAGGGATTCGCGTGATCGTCGACACCGGTACGCTGGAGTACATTCGCGGCGTCGAGATCGATTTCGTCGATGGCGGCGACGGCGACGCCCGGTTCGTCTTCAACAACCTGCAGCCGGTTGGCGGCGGCGGTTGTGGCACCTGCGGTTCGCAGGGTGGTTGCTCCTGAACGCCTGAACTCCGGCACCGGGCTTTCCCGGTGTGAAAAGCGCGCCGACAAAGCCCCGCTCAAGCGGGGCTTTGTCTTTGTCAGAACGGTGAATCGAGCTGTGCCGATGCGGCCGGCGGCGCGGCCGATCGTGCCGGCAGTTCGTGGCCGTCGGTCGCGAACTGCGCGCGCACCCAGCGCATGTAGTCGCTGTCTTCGTCACTGAGTGCCACGGCGGCAGCGAAAGCGTCGACCGCCGGCTGCTGCCGTCCCAGTCGCCAGTACAGCCAGGCCAGGCGTGCACGCTCGTCCGCATTGTCGTGCAGGGCGAGCGATGCCTCGAGGTGGCGCAAGGCATCCTGCAAACGCTCGCCGTCGATGTAAACCGAGGCCAGGGCCTGGTGACGCGACGCGTTGCCAAGCCCACCGTCGATCGCCGTGGAGAGGAGCGGCAGGGCCTCGACGAAACGCTTCTGTCCCGCCAGCGCCACGCCCAGGTCAGCTTTGGCTGGCGCAAACTCGTTGCGCAGATCGAGTGCCTTACGCAGGCGTTGTTCAGCCGTCAGATAATCCTGTTGCGAGAGTGCGTTCAGGCCGAGCCAGTAGTGCACGTCGGCGTCGTTCGGCGCGGCTTCGAGCGCATGTGCGAGACTCTTTTCGGCCTGGTCGTGGCGATTCAGCCGCCATTGCCCTTGGCCGAGAAGCAGGTAGGCATCGCGGGGTGACCAGAAGCCCGTGTGTACGGAATCGCGCGAGGCGTCGATGGCTGCCGTCAGATGGGTGATCGCAGCCTGCGGGTCGCCGTTTTCCAGCGCCGACTTGGCCAGCTCGACACGCCCCTCCATGTAGTGCGGGTCGCTCGCCACTTCGGCCTCGAACAGTCCGGTGTGGTTCCACCAGCGCGCGTTCGAGAACGCCGTGATCACCCCCAGTATCAGGATCAGCGGCACGTAGGCGAGTGCTTCGCTGCCCGGTATGAGTTGGCGGCCGACCGGGCGCCACAGCTGCAGAATGACGAAACCGAGGGCGAACGACAGCCCCCAGATGGCGAGGTACAGCGTGTGACTGTCGTGGTAGTGGCTGCTGGGGAAGGCCCCGACACCCGGCAATATCCACAAAAGGAACCAGCTTGCTCCGAGCGCAGCCGGGTGGTGGAACCAAAAACCGACGGCGATGGCGGCGAGGATCACCAGCAGCCCCAGCAACGCCGCGCTGTCGCCGGCCCCCCAGGACTGGCTGATCGGCCAGGCGTCGGACAGCACGGGTTCGACGGGCAATATGGATTCGTCGATCAGGAACCACAGATGGCGCAATGCCGTTCCAAGATTGGTGAAGAACCCGTCTGTCGGGTAGCTGGCAGCGAAATGTATGCCGCCGAACGCGAGCTGGCGGTACAGCACTACCAGCAGCAGCGTCGCCATCAGCACCAGCATGCCCTTGCGACGCCGTGGCGAGATACCGCCGAGCGGATGCCGGCCCCGTTCACCACTCTCGACGGCCGAGACCAGCAGTGCGAGCAGTGGCAACATGAATGTCGATTCGTGGGTGAGATACGCACACAGGCTGGTGACGGCGAGTGCGATGAGCCAGCGTCTGATATGACCGGGGCGAGAATTGGTCGTGGCCGGGAGTCGGGTGAAGATCACCAGCGTCCAGACACTGAAGCCGGCCGCCAGCATCGTTGTTTGCCCGCCGATCCATGACACGGTGCTGACGGTCGCGGGGTGGACGGCGTACAGTGCGGCTGACCAGGCCGCGATGCGGTTGCCGTGACGGCGGTGCGACAACAAGTGGCGGCCGAGGGCGTAGAGCCCGATGACGATGGCCAGGTGCAGCAGGATGCTCTCGAGGTGGAAGCAGAAGGCACACTCACCCCACAGCGTCCAGCTGATGGTGTTCTTCAGCAGTGCGATCGGCTGCCATGAACCGGCCGAAGGGTCGACATCGCCGCCGAGTGTCAGTGCACGGAAGCCGTCGCGTGAATGGTTCATCGCGGCACCGATGTCACTACCGCTGTCGACGCGATAGGCACCCTGCAGGAGGTCTTCGCGGTCACTCCATACGAATCCGCCGCCCAGAGTGCTGACAAACACGAGCAGTATCAACAGGCCGAGCAACACCATGTGCTGCTTGCGCGCGGCGTCGATGCGTTCGGGCGATGGCCGCCTGCGACGGTGTTTGTGCTCTCCAGTCGCAGGCATGGTCAGACCGGCTTCAACACCGCGAGCAGCACGATGGCAATCAGCAGCAGCACCGGCAGCTCGTTGAACCAGCGATACCAGACGTGGCTATGTGTGTTGCGGTCGTTTTTGAACGCGTTCAGTAGTCGTCCGCAATAGAGGTGGTAGGCGATCAGCACGCCGATGAGTACGAGCTTTATCTGCAGCCAGAGGTGGCTGCCGAATGCCGCCCAGGCATAGTCATGCAACATCCACAGGCCGAACACCAGGGTGAAGATCCCGCCAGGAGTCGTGATGCCGTAGTACAGCTTTCGCTCCATGACCTTGAAGCGCTCGATTGACACACTGTCTTCACTCATCGCGTGGTACACGAACAGTCGAGGCAGGTAGAACAGGCCTGCGAACCAGGTGACCATACCAATCAGGTGCCAGGCTTTGAGCCACATTGCATATCTCCGTCAGAAAGTCGCGAGGGTCGCGCGGACCCGGGTTTCATCCAGTTGTCCGCGTTCGGCATAGCGGATGTTGCCGGACGGATCGATCAGAAAACTCGTCGGCGTGACCCGGATGTCACCGAACGCCCGACTCAGCTCACCGTGCACATCGAAGGCGATCGGGTAGGTCGGTTGCAGACGTGCCACGGTGGTCATCACGGCGGGCGGCGGGTCATACGGCATGGCGACGCCGATGACGCTTAATTTTTCCGCCGGCAGGCTTTGCTGCAAAGCGGCCAAGCGCGGCATATCGCGTAGACACGTGGTGCAGCTGACAGACCAGAAGTTCACCAGCAGGCTGCGGCCGCGCAGGTCGGCGGAGTCGATGCGGCCACCGTCGACGAGGTTGAAGGTGACCGCCGGCATCGGGCGCGTGTTGGGCCAAAGCAGCCAGGCGCTGGTGGCAATCACCACGAGACCGGCCAGCAGGGACGTCACACGCCCGCGGTTCATCGCGGGCGCTCCGCCGGATCGTCGGGTTCCGGCCCGTACAGTGCATCGAGCATATCGCGACGGCGGCTGTGATGTTCGCTACCCGTCGTGTCCGGCGTCTGTGTAGAGAATGACCGCTTTACGGCGGTCACGACGCGACGCAGGGCGCGCCACAGACGCGGTAGCAACCATGCCACAAACAGCACGAACAAGAGGAACAGCACCAGGAACAACCAGGGGTTGTAGAGAGCGGTCCACAATCCGGCGACCACCGAGGCGTCTTCGGCGACCGACGCGCCCCAGTTGCTGAACGGCTCGGGAGAGGTGTTGATCATCACACGCGTGCCGGCCTTGGCTGCATGGCTCGTGGCCGCCACGCCGCCGCCGACGAGCAGCGCCGCAAGTTCGGCCGCCGGTCCGACATCGAAACCCTGCGCTGCGCCTGCCGCGAGCAGGGCGCCGGCAGGGATGCGGATGAAGGTATGCAATGCGTCCCAACCGGTGTCGATCCCGGGCACCTTGTCGGCGAAGAACTCGATCGCGTACATCGCGCCCGCTGCGAGCATCACCAATGGGTGACTGAGCACCGCGAGGTCAGGTGGCAGGGCGATCTGTCCGCTACCGCCGAGCCAGCCCAGCACCAGGATGGCAGCGTACAGATTGATGCCCGAAGCCCATGCGGCACCCAGCATCAATGCGATGGTGTCGATCGTTTCCATTTGTCCCGGCCGTGATCGGTTTCTGAGCCCGTATTGCACGGATTTTGGCCGACTTTAGCATGCCAGTCGCCCGCACTGGACCCGCGGCGCGGCCTGCATCCCGGAATGGGAAAAAGAGGCACCCAATGCGCCGGTGGAACGTTTAGAATGCGTCTCCCTACAACTTCGGCCGAGCAGGGCAATGATCAAGACTGGCATCGTTGGTGGTACGGGTTACACGGGCGTGGAGCTGTTGCGCTTGCTGGCGACGCACCCGCAGGTTGACGTCACCCAGATCACTTCACGCAGCGAGGCCGGCCGCAGCGTGTCCGAACTGTACGGCAGCCTGCGCGGCCACTTCGACATCGCGTTCAGTGAACCGGATCCGCAGGCGCTGGCCGAGTGCGATCTCGTGTTCTTCGCCACCCCCAACGGCACGGCGATGAAAATGACGCCGGATCTGCTGGCTGCCGGAGTGCGCGTGATCGACCTCGCAGCGGATTTCCGCCTGCAGGACACGGCGCTGTGGGAGCAGTGGTATGGCATGCCACACGCGTGCCCGGACGTGCTCGCTGAAGCGGTCTACGGGCTGCCCGAGCTCAACCGCGAGAAGATCCGCAACGCACGCATTGTTGCCAACCCTGGTTGTTACCCCACGGCGGCGGCGCTCGGTTACCTGCCGCTGGTCGAGCAGGGCCTGATCGCCACGGACAATCTGATCGCAGACTGCAAATCCGGTGTGAGTGGTGCCGGACGCGGCGCCAGTACCGCCATGCTCATGGGCGAGGTCGGTGAAAGTTTCAAGGCATACGCGGTGCCCGGACACCGCCACATGCCGGAGATTCGGCAAACCCTTTCATGGGTCAGCAAGACGCCGGTCGGCCTCACCTTCACCCCGCACCTGGTGCCGATGATCCGCGGCATTCATGCGACGCTGTACGCCACCCTTGTCGACGACGCAGGTGATTTGCAGGCGTTGTACGAAACCCGCTACGCCGACGAACCTTTTGTCGACGTGCTGCCCGCGGGCAGCCATCCGGAGACGCGCAGTGTGCGTGGCGTGAACCATTGCCGCATCGCGTTGCACCGGCCGCAGGGCGGCAACACGCTGGTGATCCTGTCGGTCATCGACAACCTGACCAAGGGTGCCGCCGGTCAGGCCGTACAGAACATGAACCTGATGTTCGGGCTCGACGAGCGCTGCGGGCTCGAGCAGGTCGCACTGCTGCCGTAGCGCTATGGGCAAGATCAAGCCGATCAAAGTCATCACACCACGTATCGTTCAGCCCGGCGAACGCCGGCGCCCGTGGCTGTGGCTGTTCTTCCTGCTCGTCCTCGGCGTGTGGACGTGGCAGGTGTTCGAGTTCGGCCGCCAGCGTGCGGGATTCGACGTCGGGCGCCGCGATGCTGTCGAAGGGGGACTGCGTGAGCGCATCACCGAGCTCGAGCAGGAACGCGACGTGTTGCGCCAGGAAGCCGCGCGTTACGAGCGTTCCGGACAGATCGACCGTGCCGCGGTCGTCGACGTGCAGACCGAGGTCAAGACCTTGCAGGACGAACGTGCCGCACTGAAGCGCGAGGTCGCCTTCCTCAAGAGCCTGGTGTCCGGCGGTGGTAGCAATCTATCCATCGACGACTTCCGCGTGAGCGAGGTCGATGAAAACGTCTATCGTGTGGAACTCACGTTGTCGAAGAAGACCGACGACGCGACGACCGTCGAGGGGCAGGTGCTGTTGCGTCTGCGCGGCATGGAGGGCGACATCGAACGCACGCTGGACATGCAGACGATCACCGACGGTCGCCGGTCGAATATCGGCATCCGATTCAAGAATTTCCAGAAACTGCGGACAGATATCAATGTACCCGACGGCTTCGTACCGGTCGCGGTCGAGGTGGCCGTGGAGCCGCAGGGGAAAGGTTTCAAAGCGTTCGAGCAGGCGTTTGACTGGAAGGTTTCCGACGCCTGAACTGCGCAGACAGGGGTAACAGCACGATATGTCACGAATCAAACGTTTCAAGCCGCCCAAAGTCACCACCGTGGTCGGCCAGGGCACGGTGATCACCGGTGATGTCGAGTTTTCCGGTGGCCTGCACCTGGACGGCGCGATCAAGGGCAACGTCAACGGCGTGGCCGACAGCAACGCGACACTGACGATCAGCGAACTGGGCCGTGTCGAGGGCGACGTCCACGTCGAAAACCTGATCCTCAACGGGGTCGTGGTCGGTGATGTGTATGCCAACGAACGCGCCGAGCTGGCCGCCAATGCCCGTGTCACGGGTACGGTTTACTACCGCTTGCTGGAGATGGCCATGGGTGCCGAAGTCAATGGCAAGCTGGTGCACAGCGAAGAACAGGAGCCGCGAAAGCTCGAATATGATGGTGGCGGTGAGCAGGCCGAAACGGCCACCGACGCAGGCTGAATACTTGATCGTTTTTATCAGGAATAGCATACTACCGGCATTGCGGGGTGTTGCACCCCTGAGCCAGACAGGACAGGTGACGATATGACCGAACAAGCAGTAGCCGCCAGCGACGCGCTCGTGTTCACCTCGGCAGCAGCGAAAAAGGTCTCCGAGCTGATTGCCGAAGAGGGCAATCCGGAGCTCATGCTGCGCATCTACGTGCAGGGTGGGGGCTGTTCCGGCTTCCAGTACGGTTTCACGTTCGACGAAACCGTCAACGAGGGTGACGAGCGTGTCATCACCGATGGTGTCACCCTGTTGATCGACCCGATGAGTATCCAGTACCTGATGGGTGCCGAGGTCGACTACTCGGAAGGCCTGCAGGGTGCGCAATTCGTGATTCGCAACCCCAACGCGACCACGACCTGCGGTTGTGGATCGTCGTTCTCGACCTGATCGCGAACTGCGCGTCGACAGACAGCAAAAGGCGCCGTTACGGGCGCCTTTTTCATTTGTCCGCAATGATGGCGGGTCGTCACCTGCCAGCGCGGCGCACAAACTGTGCGGCGCTGGCACCAGGGCCTGCTTTGCTCAGAGATGTCTGCGTACGGCGACAATCTCGGGGTCTGCCGCGTCGTGGACGGTGCGGAAACCGAGTTTCTCGCACAGGCGCAACATCTTGCTGTTGTTCGACAGCACTTCGCCTTCCATGATTTCGATACCGCGGTCGCGTGCAACCGTCATCAGGCGCTGCATGAGCTGGCGGCCGATGCCTTTTTTCTGCCATTCGTCGGCAACGGTGAGAGCGAATTCGCACGATTGCTTGTCCGGGTTGCTGACGTAGCGTGCGACCCCCAGGATGCGCGCATTCGGCGTGTGTTCGTTGATCACGGCGACCAGGGCCATCTCGCGGTCGTAGTCGATCTGCGTGAAGCGCGCGAGCATCATCGGTGTGAGCTTGTCCATGCTCTGCATGAAGCGGAAGTACTTGCTCTCGGGCGAGAGGTTCTGCACGAAATCCTGTTCGATCTCCGCGTCTTCCGGGCGGATGGGACGGACCAGCACGTCAGTACCGTCGGGCAGTTGCCAGGTCGTCTCCAGCTCCGGCGGGTAGGGGTGGATGGCCATGTGCCCGTAGTGCGCCGTGCTGGCGCGAGGCGGTGCGACGACCACGCGTGCATCGACGGCGATCACGCCATCCTCGTCGACCAGCAGCGGGTTGATGTCGAGTTCCTGCACCTCGGGCAGTTCGCAGGCGATTTCCGAGATGCGCTGCAACACGTCCGTGAGTTTGGTGATGTCGGCCTCGGGCAGGTGGCGGAACTGTTTGAGGAACCGCGACGCGCGTGTGCCGCGAATCAGCTCGCGGCTCAGGTACTCGTTGAGCGGCGGCAGCGCAACCTGGCTGTCGGCGAAGATCTCGACCGCCGTGCCTCCGGCACCGAAACTGATGACCGGGCCGAAGACCGGGTCGTGTGCGATGCCAATCATGATCTCGCGTGCATGCGGCCGTTCCAGCATCGGTTCGATGGTGACGCCGGACACGCGGGCTTCCGGGCGCAGCATCTTCACGCTGTCGGTCATTTCGCGGAATGCTGTGCGTACCGAACGCGGTTCGCGGATGTTGAGGCGCACACCGCCGACATCGGATTTGTGCGTGATATCGGGCGAGTTGATCTTCATCGCGACGGGCAGGCCGACGCCTTCCGCGGCGACCAGGGCATCGGCTGCTGAGTTGACGTTGATGCTCGGTGACGTCTCGATGTGGAACGCACGCAACACGGCTTTGGCTTCGGTGTTGCTCAGTGTGTAGCGCCGTTCACCCATGGCATGTTCGATGATCAGACGGGCGCCGTCGACGTCCGGTTCACGGTGCTTCGACAGGGGCGTGGGTGCCTGCAGCAGCGCTTTCTGGTTGCGTCGGTAACACGCCATGTAACCAAACGCATCGACGCCGCCTTCCGGGCTGTTGAAGTGCGGAATTCCGGCGGCGGCAAAGCGCGCGCGTCCTTCGTTGACCAGGTTCTCACCCATCCAGCACGCCAAGACGGGCTTGGATGCGGGGTTGGCGTCACGCACGGCAGCGATGACGCCCTCGGCACAGGCCGTGGGATCGGTCATGGCCTGCGGCGTCAGCAACACGAGTACGCCGTCGACGTTCTTGTCCGCCAACACGATTTCGGTCGCCCGCGCATAGCGCTCGCTATCGGCGTCACCGAGGATGTCGACGGGATCACTGTGCGACCAGTGGGTGGGCAGCACCTCGCTGAGACGCTCGATCGTGGCCTGGTTGAGTTCGGCCAGGGGAACCTGCAGGTCGCTGGCACGGTCGGCGGCCATCACGCCAGGACCACCGCCATTGGTGACGATCGCAAGGCGTGGTCCCTCGACGCGCGTGTTGGAAGCCAGGATCTGTGCCGCGGAGAACAACTGGTTGACCGTATTCACGCGGACCGCCCCTGCGCGCTGCACGGCGGCGTTGAATACGTCATCGCTGCCGATCAGTGCACCGGTGTGCGACACCGCGGCGCGCGTACCGCTCTCGTTGCGCCCCGATTTCACCACGATGACCGGCTTGAGGCGTGCCGCGACACGCAGTCCGCTCATGAACGAGCGTGCGTCCGTGACGCCTTCCACGTAAAGCAGGATGCTTTTGGTCTCGGGATCGACGGCGAGATAGTCGAGGACATCGCCGAAGCCCACGTCTGCCGTTGCACCCAACGAAGCCACGGCAGAAAAACCGAAGCCGTTCGAGTCGGCCCAGTCCAGCAGGGCCGTGCAGAATGCGCCGGACTGCGCGACCAGAGCGACCTTGCCGGTCTCGACGCCACTCTTTGCAAAGGTTGCGTTGAGGCCTACACGCGGGCGGATGACGCCGAGGCAATTGGGGCCGACGAGTGGGATGTCGTAAGTGCGCGCGATGTCGACGATCTCGTTCTGCAACGCCTGTCCACGTTTGCCGATCTCGGCGAAACCAGCGGAAAGGACGACCACGGCACCGACGCCATGTTCACCGCATTGCCGCAGCACGTCTGCGATGTGTTCAGCCGGGATCGCGATGACGACCAGGTCAATGGGGTGGTCGATGTCGCTGATCGATGCGTACGCAGGCAGGCCTTGAACCGTGTCGTGTTTGGGGTTGACCGGATAGATGACACCGGCGAAACCGCCTTCGCGCATGTTGCGCAGCACTTGGGCACCGACCGACGACTCGCGCTCGGACGCGCCGACGATGGCGACTGACTGTGGTTCGAAGACTTTGTTGAGGTAATGTTTTTTCATCAAGGGTACCGCTTGTGTTGCACGGGGCTTTGCGTACGCTGTCCCATAAAGAAAGCATAAGCGCCGATTACGACGTTAATGTTGCACCGCAACATACAAGTCGGCAATATCTGCGTGAACTTGAGGGCTCGAAATGGCTATCGCGTACATCTCCCACCCTGATTGTTTGTTGCATGACATGGGGCACCATCACCCGGAACAGCCGGCGCGACTCGAGGCGATCAACGATCGTCTGATCGCCAGTGGGCTCGATATGGTGCTCCATCACTACGATGCACCTTTGGCGGACCGTGAGTTGCTGGAGAGCGTGCACGACGTCGCTTATGTCGACGCGAT
The DNA here is from genome assembly GCA_020445205.1 of Gammaproteobacteria bacterium. Lineage (GTDB taxonomy): Bacteria > Pseudomonadota > Gammaproteobacteria > Chromatiales > Chromatiaceae > Thiosocius. The sequence goes on along the minus strand of JAGRHA010000370.1, from coordinate 3,142 downwards.
TTTCGCTGCGTCGCCGTCCGAAGGTATTGCGTGGGTCGACGGCGACACGGCGATGAACCCGCATTCACTGCAAGCAGCGCTGCGCGCGGCAGGGGCGGTGGCGTTGGGGGTGGATCTCGTGGTCGAGGGACGTGCCCGCCAGGTGTTCTGTGCAGTGCGTCCCCCCGGTCACCATGCCGAACGTGCCAAGGCAATGGGGTTCTGCCTGTTCAATAACGTCGCGGTCGGCGCCTACAGGGCCCTGCTGCAGCACGATCTCGAGCGGGTCGCGATCGTCGATTTCGATGTCCATCATGGCAACGGCACCGAGGATATCGTCGCTGACGACGAGCGGGTGCTTTTTTGTTCGACATTTCAGCACCCCTTCTATCCGCATTCGGGCTTCGACAGCACGGCTAAGAACGTCGTCAATGCACCGCTTGCATCCGGCAGCGGCAGTCGTGAGTTTCGCGACGCCGTGGAAACACACTGGCTGCCGCGTCTCGCCGAGTTCGAGCCGCAGCTCATATTGGTGTCTGCAGGCTTCGATGCGCACCAGGCAGACGATATGGCGAACATGAACCTGGTCGACAGCGATTACACCTGGATCACGCGGCGGCTGTGCGAGCAAGCCGAGAAATCGGCGGGCGGGCGCGTCGTATCGACACTTGAGGGCGGTTACGAGCTTCACGCTCTCGCGCGCAGCGTCGAGGCGCACCTCAAGGCTTTCTTGGGTGACAACTGACGTGGCCGACAACGCGCGCCCCTGGTCAGGACGGATGGATGGCGCCCAGGATGCGAGGGCCCGCTGCTGCCGTGACCGAGGGCAGATTCCCCGGGTTGCCCTCCAGTGTGCGCATCGCCAGCCATGCGAACGCCATCGCTTCCATCCAATCGGGATCGAGTCCACACACTGACGTGGACGCGACCGGTCGCTGTAAGCCCTGTTCGAGTCGACGCATCAATGTTGCGTTGTGAACCCCACCGCCACACACATAGACGCGTGCGCTGCGGGGAGCGTGGCGATCGAGGGCTGCGGACACCGACGCCGCTGTCAGTTCGAGCAGTGTCGCCTGGACACGCTCGGCGGTGAGGTCGCTATCCCCCAAGCAGCGGTCGAGCCACTCGCGCGAAAAGTATTGCGTACCCGTGCTCTTGGGCGGTGGCTGGTCAAAATAGGGGTCTTCGAGAAAGCGCATCAGTAGCGCTTGATCGGGGTCGCCGATCGCTGCCCATTCGCCATGCGCATCGAATCGCTTCTGTCGATGGCGCCAGATCCAATCGTCCATCAGGCAGTTGGCGGGACCGGTATCGAAACCGATCACGGGCAATGCGGGATCCGCTGGCAACAACGTCACATTGGCGATGCCGCCCAGGTTCAGTACCACGCGGTCTTCGGTTGTGCTGCGCAGCATCGCCGCATGGAACGCGGGCGCGAGCGGGGCACCCTGGCCACCTGCGGCGACGTCGCGACGGCGGAAATCATTGATCGTCGTGATCCCAGTGCGTTCGACGATGACGTTTGCGTCACCTAACTGCAGCGTCGCAGCGGGTTCAGCGTTCGGAGCGTGCGCCACTGTCTGTCCGTGGCAGCCCACGGCGCGGATCAGGTCGTTGGTGATGGCGTTTTCGGCGAGAAGCATGTTCACGCCCTCGGCGATGTGCCAGCCGATCTCGACGTCGAGCCTTGCCAGGGCGGTCGCATTCAGAGGTTGACCGTCGGCGAACGCACGCAGCCGGTTCTGCAGATCGGGCGACCACTGCCAGCTCGATGTGGCGACCAGCGTGGCGCCGCGCGACGCGAAATCGACGACGGCGAGATCCACGGCATCCATGCTGGTGCCGGACATCACGCCGACGTACATGCTCAACGCGGTAGCGTGGTGCTGGCGCTTGCCACCATCGTCGAATCGGCAATCGCGTCAAGCTGGGCCAGCAGTGGTGCGGTCACCTTGTGAAATGCCGCAATCTCGGACTTCGGCAACGCCAGCGACTTCGGTAGCTTCACCTTCAACGGATCACGGTGCTGCCCAGCGACACGGAACTCGTAGTGCAAGTGTGGTCCCGATGCCAGTCCGGTCTTGCCGACGTAACCGATAACCTGTCCCTGCTTCACACGCTTGCCCGTTGCTGCGCGCTTCGAGAAACCGTTCAGGTGCGCGTATAGGGTCGTGTACTTGCTGGCATGCTCGATGATTACGACATTACCGTAGCCCGATTTGACGCCGCGGAAGATGATGCGGCCGTCGCCGGTTGCCTTGACCGGAGTGCCTTTGGGGGCGGCGTAATCGACGCCTTTGTGCGAGCGCCACTTCTTCAGGATCGGGTGCCAACGACGCGGGTTGTAGCGCGAGCTCACGCGCGCGAACTTGATCGGGGTACGGATGAAGGCGCGCCGTTTGCTCTGGCCGTCGGCGTCGAAGTAGCCGATGTCGCCATTGCTGTCTTCGAATCTCACGGCGCGATAGGTAGTGCCGCGGGTTGTGAATTCGGCCGCAAGGATAGGACCGTCGCGCAGCTTTTCGTCATCCAGATAGTGTTCCTCGAACAGGACACGGAACGAGTCGCCGGCACGGATCTCGAGAGCGAAGTCGATATCCCAGCCGAAGATCTCCGCGAGTTCCATGATCTTGCCGTCAGACAGGCCGGCCGCCTGTCCATCGACGAATAGCGAGGATTCGATGACGCCCGTGGCAGTCGCCACGCGCTTTTCTACATCCTTGCTGACCTCTTCAATGGTGACGGCGTCGTCCGTGATTGCCACGCGGACGCTGTCGACCCGGCTTCTCTGCAACTCCATGCGAACCAGCTCGCGTTGGTCGTCGAAGAGAAAGCGGAATTTCTGGCCGGGGCGGATATTTGCGAGTGTCTTGCCCTGCTCGCTGGCGTTCACGATTCGGTGCAGCAATGCCGGCTCAAGAGACTGCGCTGAGAAGATCTTCGCCAGTGACTCGCCGCGCGCAACCACGTGATCGACCCACTGCTGCTCAGGCTCGGCAACCTGCGCCAGTTCCGGTTCGGGCTCTTCGCCCACTGCATCGGGCCCCGTTGCCTCGATTGCCTGGTCCGCGCCGACCTGCTCGACGATAGCGTCGGAGATGACGTCATCGGACAGCAGTGACACGCCATTCGCTTGTTGCTCGTCCGCCGTCGTGTGGTCACT
>JAGRHA010000369.1 GCA_020445205.1 Gammaproteobacteria bacterium | reverse complement strand
TGTGTGCGATTGATGCCCGTGACGTCGACTTCATTACCGGAAACAGCACCAATCACGAAATCCTCGAAACCATAATCGTTCATCATGAAGCTGTCATCGACGCCTTCCTCCGCCAGAAACCGCTTCGACAGCATGGCGAAGCGCGAGTCCGAGAATGTGTCTTGCGAGGCGTACCTTTCCACCGCCAGCTGCATGAACCGCTCGACAACGGGAATACCGAACCGGCTTATCTCGCTGGTCGTCGGCACACGGATATCCCAACTCTGCGCCTTGCCGGGTTGCTGTGACTGACGCAACAGCTTTCGCGTCGATTCCTTCTTGGCCAGATCGATGGCACGCTTGCCGCTTTCGTGAACCACACCCGCATCGGCCCCATGCTTCAACAGCAGCCGGACGACGTTGGTGTGATCGTTGTAGGCCGCACCCATCAATGCAGTACCCCCATTGGCCGCGGCATGGTTCACCGCAGCACCTGCTGCGATCAATGCAAGCGCGATTTCGAGCTGCCCCTGCTCGGCGGCGACAATGAGCGGTGTCGCGCCATTGGTCGACGCATGATTGGGATCGGCGCCCTTGCTGAGCAATTGCTCAACGGCATCACGTTTCGCATGTAACGCAGCCATGATGAGTGGCGTCCTGCCGTCATCCATTTGCGCTTCTATGTCGGCGCCATGGGACAACAGCAATGCCATTGCCGCTGTGTGACCTGTGCGCGCCGCCGTATGCAACGCCGTCCTTCCGCCTTCGTGCCGCAACTCCGTTTGCGCAGCGTTGTCGAGCAACGCTTGTACACTCGCGATGTCATTCTTGAACGACGCGGCGACAAGTGCCGTGACACCGCTCGTGGCCTGGACGTTGACCTGTGCCCCGGCCTGAATCAAGGCGGCGACGATCTTCGGATGACCGTTCTGCGCGGCACGAATCAGCGCAGTCGCAGCGTCTTCCTTGTCCTTTTTCTCGGTGTCTGCACCTCGCGCCAACAGGACCTCGGCGATTTCGGCATGCCCCTTGAATGCCGCGACCATCAACGCTGAATAGCCGAACTTTTCGGTGTAATCGACGTCCACCCCCCGTTCAAGCAGATCTTTGATTTTTGCCAGATCGTTTGACATGGCAGCCGCGATCAGCTGTTCGCCGAGCGCTTCTTTTTGCTGCGCGGCGATCGCCGTATTGACCTGTGTGAATGCAAACCAGCACGAGCAGATCAAGACAAGGCAAAATCTGAGCCGATGGAGTGTCATGGATCATCTACCCCTGGCAGCCAGGTCATTTCACGTTGATGGGCTGAGTGTAGGCACTTTCTCTCGCCCCGTTCCATGTGCCGTCGGAACCTACGCGACCACAGTGGTCCGACGCCAAAAGAGCTGACGTGAGGCTACGCCATCATTTTTGCGGCTGGCACTTCCGGCGTAGTGCATCCACCGGCAACGAAGACCCCTTACAAAGACCACACAAAACATCAGCAACGTAAGCGTTCTCCACCGCTCGCCAAAGCAGACAGCCGCCGATTGGAACCAAGGTAAACGGACGCGACGACAGATCAGGATCCGTCGCCTAGGCTACGAAATGGGACTTTGCGTTTACGGCACACCCGGAACGCGCGGATTGGCGAGCAGGGAGGTACGCCGATGCTTCACGAGCTCTATATTCGATGGACGATGCCGACAGTCGCGCTGCTGGCGAGCCTGGTATCCGCCTGCGCGACGCTACCCGGGGAAACGCCCTATCCGCGTGAGATTGCCGGCCACATCCTCACCGTCAGGGAAAATGGCAAGCCACAGAGCATCGCCAGCCTCATGCGACGGGAGAACATCCCTGGTGGTGTGAACTGCGAGGATGCCGATACGCAACCTTCCGTACTGCATGCCGTCGAGGAGCCGGACGACATCGACGACGACCTCAGCTGCGTGGACCTCGACCCCGTCGCTGCCATCGCCGCAGGACTGCGCGAACATCTGCAGGCACGTCCGGCCGATACGCATGTCCTGCTGTTCGTCCATGGCGGATTGAACAATCGTCGCGGCAGCTTCCAGAGGGCCGTCGAACTGCTACGGAAGAGCGACGGCCCCAGCGATTCCTACTACCCCATTTTCGTCAACTGGCGCTCCGCTCTGCTGAGCAGTTACTGGGACCATCTGTCGCTGGTGCGGCAAGGCGAAGAGAACCGTTCGGCGAAGTTCTGGTCACCCCTGTTCCTGGCGACAGATCTGGCCAGGGCGATCGTCGGTGCGCCGCAGAGCTGGGTCGTGCAAGGAAAGCACGCCTACGACAGCAAACGCAAAAAAGAACTGTTCGAACAACCTGTCGCCCGCCCCGGCACACAACCCGTGGTGAATGTCGCCGACGCGGGATATGACTACGGATGCGAGTCGAGTCGTTGGAATGCAAAGGCACAGGGAGCATGGTGGCTGGCAACGTCGGCAGCGAAGCTGGTGACGACTCCCGCCGTCGTCGAGATCGGACGCGCATCCTGGGACATCATGCTACGTCGCACGCAGACCCTGTTCTGGACGACAGACTCGCTGCAACCCGGCGACGGTGGTGATCATGATCGCGGCGCTTTGAAAGCGCTGCTCGACGAGTTGGAACAGCTACAGCGAGCGACGCCGTTCAAGATCACGTTGGTCGGCCACAGCATGGGAGCGATCGTCGCCAACCGGATGCTCGCAGAAGCACCTTCACTGGTATACCAGCGAATCGTTCACATGGCTTCGGCGGACTCGGTACAGAACACCTTCGATCTGACGTTCAACTACCTGCGGTCGCAGGCTGGCGAATCAACGGCGTTCTATAGCTTGATGCTCCACGGTCACAACGAGAACCGCGAAGTCAGCGCCTGGGGCTTGGCGCCCAGCGGCAGCCTGCTGGCCTGGATCGACAATATGTTCACGACGCCACCGACTTCGCGCTCGAGGACAGCGGGGCGCTGGTCCAACATGCGACGCTTCGTCAGTCAGATACCCGAGAGCGTGAAGAGCCGTACCTACTTCACGCTCTACGCCCGAGACGTGCAGGGCCATCCGTTGCAACACGGTGAATTCGACGATTGCCGATTCTGGACCGACGCCTTCTGGAACGGGGCACCACCTGAGCCGGGCGACAATTGAAGCGTTGGCTGCGACCCGACATCGACGCGAACATTGTCGTTCCCACACGGCACCCGCGTTGACGCTACGCGGGACAGACGTCAGCAGGCCGTGTGCTGGCTGACCGATGCAACGGAACGTTCGGTAGGGATCGCCATGGTCTCTCGCCCGCTGACAGTCTCCGGCCGCCGCATGGACCCGGCTGGGCGCCGTTTCAGCTGGCGGGTGCCGGATCGGCTTGCGGCTCCTCGCAGCTTACACGCGACATCGATACACCGACGGGCTGGATCGAACCGTAATACTGGAGATATTTGCGCTGCGCGGCGTAGGCCTGACGCTCCATCGCGACCGCATCGTCACAACTCGGCAATTCGCCGAACGCGGCGCCGCGTGCTGGCACACCGCCGTTGCGCTCGACCCCCTGCAGGTAGTGCACCATCTCGTGGATCACGATCGACGACGCGAGCAGATTGTTTTCCGGATCGAGTCGTTCGTCGATGTACAGATTGCGGCCGCCGGCGTACCAGCCGTACACCTTGCATTCACGGCCCTCGCAGGCGTTTTCGACAAAAAACGCGTGGGGTACTTTTACGACGACCGGCTGTTCGGTCGTAGCCGGCAGACCCGACATCGAAACTGCCCAGGAAAGTAGCGCTGCGTATACGTCTGACATCATTCCGCTCCCGGCCCACGGGGCCCACTGGCTACGCGTCCACCTCGTCCAACCGCGGCATCCAGCGAGGATACCGCCACGCTATACAACGATCGGCCAATTCGGCATAAAGTTGATCGTTGACAATCCCTTAGCAACATCCGAACCATCAACGCCGGCACACACGAGCACGCCCGATCTGTCGACTAATTTTCAATATATTATCAGAAACTTATCTATAGCCATCCGATCGATGTCAAGCGCAGGGCTGCGCGCTCCTTGCGACCAGCGCGCCGCGCGACTGTAAAAAAACCGCACGCCGATGTCGCATGCGCCCAAACACGGTGCGTGAGCGACCTTCAGCCAGTCAACAGCAGACCGGCTCAACGGACACCGCATTGCCGCACACCCTGCAAGCGATCGCGCCGTTGCCGCATCCGCATGGTGCAAACCACGGTCCCTGGTCATCGCAGGGGCCTCTGCTAGGCTTCGAACGGTGCCCCTTTCGCATGCGGCACGCCCCTACCCAAAGCCAGCTTCACCGGCCTAACAACCGCGATTTCTACGACGAGGAGAGTGGAGAATGAGGACCAGTACGCTGCGTGCCTCTGCGGCATGTCTGGCGCTAGCAGTTTCGTCAGGCAGTGCATTCGCAAAAGGCGACGAACAAAACCTGGAAAAACTCGGCGCGTTCAAGCGCACCGATGCACCACCGATGCAACGCGTCGAGCAAGGCGGCAAATATGCCGACAACCTCGCCAAGATGCTCACCCGAATCAAGCTGCCGGCCGGCTTCAAGATCGAGCTGTTCGCGATCGCACCGGATGCACGTCACATGGCCGTGAGCCGCAACAAGGGCACGGTCTGGATCGGCACGCGCAAGAGCACGGTCTGGTCGGCAACCGACCGCGACATGGACCATGCCGCCGACACGGTCGAGGAATTCAGCCCGAGTGTGAAATTCGACATCCCCAATGGCGTCTGCTATTCCGATGACGGCTTCCTGTTCATCGCCGAACGCAATCGCGTCCTGATGTTCCCTGCCGCCGAGTTCTTCATGGAAGGCTCGGACACGGTCGCCGTGCCGATCGTGAAACAGGGCGAGCTCATCCCGCCCGATGAAGAGTCGTACAACCACACCGCACGGGTGTGTGCGCTCGGCCCTGACAACAAGCTGTACATCAGTCTGGGACAGCCACACAACGTCGCCCCCGCCGACAAACTCGCGCTGTACGCCAAATGGGGTATCGGCGGCATCATCCGTATGAACCGCGACGGCAGTGAACGCGAGGTTATCGCCACTGGCGTGCGCAACTCGGTCGGCCACGCCTTCAACCCCAAGGATGGTAGTCTGTGGTTCACCGACAATCAGGTGGATGGCATGGGTGACGAGATCCCGCCCGGCGAACTCAACCGCATGCCAGAGACCGGCATGTGGTTCGGGCACCCCTACTACGGGGGTGGTGAGATTCGCACCAACGAGTACAAGGACCAGGAGATTCCTGCCGAGCTCGCTGCCAAGTACGTCAAGCCACAAGTGGAGATGGCTGCGCATGCGGCGGATCTCGGCATGATGTTCTATACCGGCAGCATGTTCCCGGCGAAGTACCGCAATGCGATCTTCAGTGCACAGCACGGTTCGTGGAACGCCACCAAGCCACGCGGCGCGCGCGTCATGGTGACCTACCTCGATGACGAAGGAAACGCTGCATCGACCGAACCCTTCGCCGAAGGCTGGCTGACCGATGATGGCTACTACCTGGGTCGGCCGGTCGATGTGAAGCAGTATATCGACGGCTCGATCCTGGTTTCGGACGACAAGGCCGGCGCGGTTTACCGCATATCGTACGAAGGCAACTGAAACCCACCGGGGAGCGTGGGCCGGTCGAGGCGGCTCACGCTCCGTTGCCAATCCAACAACGGATCATGACGACATGAAAAGGGTTGCCGATTTTATCTGCACAGCCCCGGCCGCGCTGCGGGCTGTACTCGCTGTTACCTTACTGGGCAGCTGTGGTGTGTGTACCGCGGGCGATGTCGAAGTCGGACGCATGAAGGCCGAGATGGTGTGTCAGACATGCCATGGCATGAATGGCCGGGGAACGCAGGCCATGGTGGCGAACATCGGCGGTCAACAGGAAGAATACCTGGTCAAACAGCTCACCGATTTCAAGGCCGGGCGTCGTCAGCACCCGCAGATGAGCATCATTGCCGGCATGCTCAGCAGTGACGATATCGCCAACGTGGCGGCTTGGTATTCGCGCATCGTCGCAACCTTCGAGGTGCCGGGCGACTGACTGCCTGCGCGAAACCGCTGCGGGCGATTTCGCGTTGCAGCGCACCCGGTGTACGTGCGCAAAACATGGCGCACACACCGCGCGGCGATCACACAAACGGCGTGAGATCATCGGGTGTATCGATGTCGAAGAAGATCGCATCGTCATCGATGTGCACGAAGAGGCATTGCGCAGCATGTGCTGCAAACAGCGAACGCCCGCCCACATCACCACGCAACGCCATGAGCTCGGCGAACAGGTGCCGCGGCCACAGCACGGGGTTGCCACGCCGGCCGTCGCGTTCGGGTGCCACGATCTTCGGCGACGCCACATCGAATGCCGCGAGCAAGCGGTCGATATGGCCACTGTTCACCTTCGGCATGTCGGCCAACAGGATGAGTGCGGCATCGATCTGCGCAGGCAGCGCCTGCAATGCACAGCGCAAGGACGATGCGATGCCTTCGTCGAACTGCGCATTGCATACGCACGTCACGTGGGTGTCACCGAGCGCATCGGCCACCTGATCGGCATCGTGCCCGGTCACGACCCACGTCGCCGCGCAGGCCGAGCCGAGCGCGGCATCGACCACGTGCCGCACCATCGGTACGCCACCGATCCGACTCAGGAGCTTGTTGCGACGCCCCATACGCCGTGAACATCCGGCGGCCAGCACGATCGCGGCGACGCGTGCTGACGGCATGGCGTGCACGCGCGACGGCTGATCGCCACCCGTGAGCCCGCTCAACGGCCATGTCCCAGCGACGACATCGTTGCCGCAACGTGAGGGTTGCCGCGCAGGCTTGCGTCGCGCCGACGCCGTTCCGATGGCACGCCACGGCCCCGCATCAGCGGCTCCCACCCGTGCCGCGGTACCTTACGCGGATCACCTGCGCCATGATGGCGACGGCGATTTCCGCAGGCAGACGTCCGCCGAGATCGAGACCGACCGGGGCATGAATGCGCACCAGCGCCGCGTCGTCCAGTCCCTGCTCACGCAGGCGTTGCCGGCGCTGGACATGGGTTCGCGTGCTGCCTAGCGCACCGATATAGAACGCAGGACTCGTCAACGCCGCACACAGCGCCTGGTCGTCGAGCTTCGGATCGTGGCTGAGCGTGACGACGGCGGTCGTTTCATCCGGTCTTAGCGTCGCCAACGCACGCTCGGGCCAATCGTTGCACAGCGCGACGTCGGGAAAGCGCACACGATTTGCAAACGCAGGCCGTGGATCGATCAGCGTCACATCGAATCCCGCTGTCGCCGCCATGGGTATCAGCAGCTGCGCGATGTGCACCGCACCGACGATCAGCAGTCGCGGTGACGGCACATGGATGCGCGCGAACAACGACGGCTCGGTATCGAGCAGGCCGGAACGGTCCGTCACGACACGCTCCGCGACGTCGGCCAATGCCGCCGGTGACAGCGTGATGTCGCCGCAACACTGTCCTTCGAGCCATACGCACTGCGCACCATCGCTGAGTCTGCTGATCAATGCCGCAGGGCGCCGTGCCGTGCACGCAGCCTGCAATGCAATCAGCCAACGTGTAGCGGTGAGGCTTTGCAGCCACACGCGCAACTGGCCGCCGCACGTCATGCCTGCCTGCCAGGCCTGCTCGTCGCTGACGCCGAATGTCAGCAACTGCGGTCGGCCATCGGCAATCACGTCGAGTGCCTCGCTGATCAACTGGGTTTCGATGCAACCACCGGATACCGAACCCGCGAACACGGCGTCGTCGCGCACCACGAACTGGCTGCCGATGGGCCGCGGTGACGAACCCCAGGTATGTACGACTGTCGCCAGGGCGACGCCATGCCCGGCTTCCCGCCACGACAACGCCGACGCGAGTACATCATTTGGATTTGGTTCGTTGTTCATTGCCCGACCATGCGCGCGCACGGGCGCTGGCCAGCCGGGTAGCCCGGCGCGAAGCCGCTGCACAGAGTAGCGCGAATGCACGGCGTACGAGGTGGCATGCTATGCATGTTACATGAAGCGTCACGCACAACGGCACGCCGGCTGCGCCGCAACCATCGTGCGTACAAGCGCGTTTGCCTGATAGGCTGGACGCATGCTCAGCGGCATCTTCGACATCGTCGCCCCCGTCTTCCTGGTCATCGGTGCCGGCTATCTCGCGGTCTGGCGCGGCTGGTTTGCCGATCGCCTGGTCGATGGCCTGATGAAGTTCGCGATCCAGTTTGCCGTGCCCTGCCTGCTGTTCCGCGCGACTTCGACGATGGATCTCGGCAGCGCATACGACTGGCGCCTCATGAGCGGTTTCTACATCGGCTCGACGACCAGTTTCACCATCGCCACGCTACTGACCTGGCGGATGTTCGGACGCCGCCCCGGGGAAGCCGTGGCCGTCGGATTCGGTGCCCTGTTCTCGAACCTGGTTCTCATGGGCCTGCCGATTTCGCAACGTGCCTGGGGTGCCGATACCGACGCAATGGCAACCGCCTACGCCATCGTCTCGGTTCACGCGCCTTTCTGCTACCTGCTCGGCATTACCAGCATGGAACTGCTGCGCGCCGACGGTCGATCGCTGCCCGACACCGTGCGTGTCGTCGTGCGCGCGATGTTTCGCAACAGTCTGATGATCGGCATCGGCCTGGGTTTCATCGTCAATCTCAGCGGCTTGGCGCTACCCGGCGTCGTCGAGTCGGCCGTCGACACCGTGGCACGCGCCGCGTTGCCCGTCGCCCTGTTCGGCTTGGGCGGCACGCTCACGCGCTACGCCATCAAGGATGCCGTGGGCGAAGCGGCCACCGTGTCGACGATGTCACTCGTCATTCACCCAATGGTCAGTCTGCTGGTCTGCCGCGTGCTCGACGCACCCGACGAACTCACCAAGGCCGTCGTGCTCATGGCGGCCATGGCACCCGGCATCAACAGCTACCTTTTCGCCAGCATGTACGACCGCGGCCAGGCGACGGCAGCGAGCACGGTGCTGCTCGGGACCGCGATGTCGATCTTCAGCGTGAGCGTGTGGCTGTGGCTTCTGCGCATGATCTAGACAGGTCCGTCTTGACCAACACTGCATGGAAACGTCATGGCACACGTGATCTGTACGGCGCAGCGGGAAGGTTATTCCTTACGCGGTGCCGGCAGTGGCAGCGACGACGAACACGACGCGCCATTGCCGGGTGCGCCAACCCACTGCCGGCATCCAAGCGGCCAACGCGGATATACCGCGCTGGCTATTGTCAGGCCGGCAATGCCGCCTATTATTCTCAGGGAACCGCGTTTCCGCGCCTCTCCAAGATGGCTGACCGCAGCCTCCAGCGACAGAAAGGTGATCGACATTCTTATCTGCAACGATGCCCTGACGCTTAGGGCCATCCCGGAATCCAGCGAACCGCAATACCCTTCAGGCAGCCGTCTGCCAAGCAGCGTCTTTCAAGGAGCGAACCCATGAAGGCAATCAGGAGCCAACGCGCATTCATCCCATTCATCCTGCTGGTCGTCCTGACGGCCTCTCTGTGCGTGAGCATCCCAGCGGGTGCCGCGTCCACGCTGACCATGGGAGATGCCATCGACAAGGCGGGGCGCCAGCGCATGCTCACGCAGCGCATGGTCAAGGCCTACGTGATGACCGGCATGGACCTGACCATGGACGCACATGCCGAACTCGGTGCGGCCGCCGAGCTGTTCGATTCCCAGCTGGCGCAGCTCACGGAATTCGCCGCAACGCCGGAAGAGTCGGCACAGCTCAGCAAGATCTCCAAGCTGTGGGGCGTGTTCCGGCCCGCCGTGGAGGCGCCGCCAAGCGTCGATCTCGCGGGCAAGCTCAACGAACTCGCCGAGCACCTGCTCAAAGAGTCACACCAGTTCGTGCTGATGCTGGAGAAGCGCTCGGGCACAGTTGCGGGCAAGCTGGTCAACATTTCCGGCCGCCAACGCATGTTGTCGCAACGCATTGCGAAGACGTATCTGCTCGAAACCTGGGGCGTCGATGCGCCAAACCTCGACGATCAGTATGCACAGGCCGTCGACGAATTCAGTGCGGCCCTGAGCACGCTGCAGGAGGCCAACATCAACACCAGCGAGATCGATGCTGGACTCACCGACGTCGAGAAGAACTGGAACATCTTCGGTATCAGCAACTTCAGCAAGAAGTACAACGCGCGCGTGCCATGGCTCGTCGTACGTTCGATGGAAAAGATCCTCGGCCAGATGAACACCATAACCGGCCTGTACGCCAAACTGGGCTGAACACGAACGGACGCCGGCATACGGCACCGCGGGTTCGGAATGGATACGGCTTGTCATTGCCGCGCACGCGGCCGAACCGTTTGTGGTGGCGCCGGCCGACCCGGCACCGGCGGGGGGACGCGGCATGCCGGACACACGTCCGTGCAGGCGAGCCCCGCGCCCTGTTTGGCGCAGCGTGGCACGACGCCACCCCGGGAGCACACCAACGGTTATCCGGAAACGCGCCACGACCCGTCATGCGCGCGCCGATCATGGTAAGTTTGTGCGACCACTCGACGCTCGCGTGCATTGTCCAAGACCGCGCCTTATAGCCCGATGAACGCCGACTCCTCCGCAATCGCGTCGCCTCCACAGTGCCTTCCGGCACGTGCGACGGGAGGTCGTCCATGGCGATGAGCGGCAACGACGGCGGCCTGTTCATCTCCTACCGGCGGCAGGATTCCGCTGCGTACGCCGCCCGCCTCGCCGACACACTCGCGGCACGCTACGGCCGTGATCGATTGTTCCTCGATATCGACAACCTCGAACTCGGCGTCGATTTCGCCTCGCATATCCACCGCGTGATCGAGTCCTGCAGAACGATACTCGTGGTCATCGGTCCGAAGTGGACGGAGGTGCGCGACAGCCAGGGCCAGCGCCGGATCGACGACCCGTCGGATTTCATCCGCGCCGAAGTGGCGTCGGCACTGCGCTCCGATCGCTACGTGATCCCTGTACTCGTCGGCGGTGCGCGCATGCCGCGCGCCGACGAACTGCCCGAAGAGCTCGCCGCGCTTAGCCGGCGCAACGCGTTTGAGTTGCGTGACGACCGCTGGGCGTCATCGATCGACCAGCTTTGCGAGTTGCTCGATCGCGTGCTCGGTGCACCCAAGGCGCCACGCGCGGCCCCGCGTTCGGCGTCTTTTCTGCATCGGCTCGCCGCGGCATTCAACGTCCTGCGTGGACTCGAAACGCACGATGCCCAGGCACAGGTACGGGCAACTGCAGCCCGACCCGCCGCGTCGATGCCAGCCGACGCGGTCACCCCCCTGCACGCAGCAAAACCCGTCGCGGCCGCCGATCGCGAAGACGCCCCGCCACCCCAGGTGTTCGTGAGCTACGCGAGCGAGGATGCGGCAATCGCCGACCAGATCGTCGGCGCCATCGAGGAAAGCGGGCGCAGTTGCTGGATAGCCCACCGCAACCTGACTGCGGGGACTCCTTCGTGGTCGGGCGCGATCGTCGG
>JAGRHA010000368.1 GCA_020445205.1 Gammaproteobacteria bacterium | reverse complement strand
GAATCGCGTGGAAGCGTGGGCGGCCCGGCTCTGCGACCAGGCGCACGGCTTCTTCGCCGTCGCTGACCGTGCTGAACTCGGCGCCGGCACTACCCAGTATGTCTTCCATGACCAGCTGATTGACCGGATCGTCTTCGACCAGGAGCAGGCGGAGCCCGCTGAGCTCGGCCCCAGATGATGTATCGCCCGAAGCCGGTACGGACACACTGTCGTGTTCCGGAATCCGTGCCGCTTCGCCGCTGGCCGGCGGCATGGGCAGTCGGACCGTAAACGTGGTTCCTTGTCCCAACTGCGTATCCACGTCGATCGTGCCGTCCATGAGTTCGATGATGCGCCGTGTAATCGACAGACCGAGCCCGGCGCCCCCGTACTTGCGCGTGCTCGATGCATCGGCCTGTTCGAACGGCGACCATACCCGCTGCAGTTGTTCCGGCGTCATTCCGATGCCACTGTCTCTGACCACCAGGGTGAACAGCTGATCGGACCACAGCGCTTGCAGCTGTACGGCACCGCGGTCGGTGAACTTCAAGGCGTTCGACAGCAGATTGAGCAGGATCTGGCCGATACGCAGCGGGTCTCCCAGGGTAGCGTGCTCAAGGCCGTCCTTTCGCACCTCGAGTGCGATTTGCTTGGCCTGGAACTCGGCCTCCAGCGTATGCACGGCGGTGTCGACGACCTGATCCAGGTGCATCGGGATGCGTTCGGTTTTCAGGCGATTGGCATCGATGCGAGAGAAATCGAGAATGTCCTCGATGAGAGCCAACAGGTGACTGCCGGACTCGAGAATCTGTTTGAAGCGACGGCCGAGCTCGGGTTGGTGGGCGCTTTCGCGCAGGCCGATGCGCGCGCTGCCGATGACACCGTTCAGCGGTGTGCGGATCTCGTGGCTCATATTGGCCAGGAACTGACCCTTGGCGATATTCGCCGCCTCGGCCCGGTCCTTGGCATGAATCAGTTCCACCTGTTGGTGTTTGCGGTCGGTGATGTCTTCCTGTACGGAGACAAAATGTGTGATCTGCTGACGCTCGTCGAACACGGGCGTGACCGTGCCGGATATCCAGTACTCCTCGCCATTCGCGCGCCGGCCGTGCAATTCTCCCTCCCAGGGCTGGGCGATGCTGATGTGATTGCACAGCGCTTCCAATACGTTGGAGGGATCACTGGCCGCCGTCAACGTACAAAGATCCTGCCCGAGTATGCTGTCGCGCGGGTGCCCGGTCGTGCGGGTGAAGGCATCGTTGACGAAAACCACGCGGCCGTCGTGCTGGGTCACGAGTACCAACGCGTGGGTTTGATGGACCGCGGCGCTCAACATGCGTTGTTGATCCTGCGCGTGATGAAGCATGCGTCCCGCTGCTTCACGCGCCGAGATCACGCGCTGCAGGAGGATACCGAGTACGACCAGCACCACGGTCACGAGTGTGCTCGACGCGAGTATCAGGTCGCGATGCCGCCTCTGCGCACCCATCAGTTCGTCGACCGACGAACCGGCGAGGAACGACAGGCCGTAGTCCGGTAGGCGATAGTAGCCGACGATGCGGTCGATGCCGTCGACCTGCGACGAGCGGTGGAAGCTGCCCGAAACCGGGCCGCTCGCGTTCAGGAAATCCCCCGTCACCTCCTTGCCGAGGTTTTGTTCGTTGTTGGGGTAACGGGCGAGGATGCGTCCCTGGGCATTGATCAGCGTGGTCACGCCGTTGTCGCCCAGTTTCAGTTTCTGGTGGAAGCTGGCGAAGATGTCGGGGCTTACCGAGATCACCAGCACGCCGGCGAATGCCTG
>JAGRHA010000367.1 GCA_020445205.1 Gammaproteobacteria bacterium | reverse complement strand
ACCAGCCCGACCGGTCGTTCACAACTCATGCTGGTATCACCCGAACAGGCGATCACGGCATCCAAGCAGGCCTACACGTCGACGATCAATCCACTCGATGCCGAGGGCAAGGTCGACGCCGATCCGGCAGAGGTGAAACGGGTGCGCAGGATCACGGGGCGCATTGTCGCGCAGGCGATCAAGCTGTATCCGCACACCAGTGACTGGGACTGGAATGTGAAGGTCATCGACGATCCGGAGAACGTCAACGCCTGGTGCATGGCAGGTGGCAAGATGGCGGTGTATACGGGATTGATCGACAAGGTGAAGCCGACCGACGACGAGCTGGCGCAGGTCATGGGTCACGAGGTCGCACATGCGCTGGCCAATCACACGGCGGAGCGCATGTCGATGGCCATGGCCACACAGGCCGGCCTCATGGGTCTTGCGATCGGTATGGGCAGCAGCAAATACGGTGACGTTACCCTGACCGGCGCCGCGCTCGCCGCGAGTGTCGCCGTGTCGTTGCCAAACAGTCGGACGGCGGAAAGTGAAGCCGATCAGATCGGCATGGAACTCGCCGCACGCGCTGGCTACGATCCGCGCTCGGCAGCGACCTTGTGGCAGAAAATGGAGCAGGTGAGCGGCGGGGGGCCACTGGAGTGGTTGAGCACGCACCCAGCGCCGGGCAATCGCCAGCAGCATCTCGGCGAGCTGGCGCCGCGGATGATGCAGTACTATCTCGACAAGACGCCGCGCCCCGCCTACACGTTCTGAACGCGCTGGCACGCTGCCGCTGCGCTAGCCGCGTGACGGATTGCGTGCGCGCACAAGTAGCGGTGCAGGAAGGCAACGTGGTGAGCCTTCCTGTCGCACCGATCATTGTCCGCTCGTTTGTCGACGACGGGTTTGCACCACATGGACCGTGAGTAAGCACCGAAATCCATGATCAGACTGCAACGCACAGATGCATCGCGCTACCAGTCACTCGATCCCGCTGCACAGAAGGCGCGCTTCGATCGTCTGCAATCCCTGCTGCGCGACGCGTCGCCGGCAACCAAATCCGTATTCGCCGAACCGGCCGCCGTGCAGGGCTCGACGCAGGTCGACTGGTACTCGCGCCTGGGTGGCCAACCGCAGCGGCTGTCGGCGCTCGCCGAAGCCGATGCCAACGCCGCGCGTGCGCGGCTCGACGATGCACTCAACGACGTTGCGCGCATCGCCAACGTGCTCGAGGGCACGTCGGCAGACGATGCGGCTTTTCTGCGTGCTGCCGCGCGCTATCCGTCGGACGACGACGTGTTCGTGCTCAACGGTCACCCGGTTGTGGCAGGCTGGGGGCACGGCATGGCGGGACGGCAGCCCCTCGGTCCCGTGGCCGCGGCAACCGCAGCGACGGTAGCCGCGACAGGCGGTGCCGTGGCGGCATCCTCGGGGCGGTGGTGGCGTGTCCTGTTGCTGTTGCTGGCGTTGTCGCTGGCGCTCGCTGTGGCGGCCTGGTGGTACTTCCGCGACTTCGCCTGGCCGCCGTGGTTCGACTATGCCGCATTCCATGAATCGGCAGCGCGCAACGAGGATGAGCTCGAAGCACTGGCCGGTGCCCTGGACCGCGATATCGAAACCTTGCTCGCACGCTGCACGCCGCCACCCGGTGCGGCGTTTGTCGCACGTGAGGCGCAGCAGCTGCGAGAACGCGTGAGCGAACTGGATGGCAGGATCGCGACGCAGGCGAGCGTGTATCAACATGCCAACGTGGCGCCGTCCGAGCGCCTGCAAAAGCTGCAACCGCGACCGCCGGCAATGGCTGCGCGCATCACGCAGGTCGTGGACCAATGCGCGGCCATCGCAGAGGAGCAGCAACGCCGTGAAGCCGAGGAACAACAACGTCGCGAGGAAGAGGAACGGCAACGTCAGGCCGAACGCGACCGCCAGCAGCAGGCACAGGCCGAGGCGGCGAAGCGCGAGGAACAGAAGAAGCGTGCCGAGCGCGAAGTCGATGAGTTCGACAAGCGCCGCGCCAACGCCGGCGGCAAGGAAGGGGAGCTGACGGTGACACTGCTGTGGAACACGGTCGACGATCTCGACCTGCACATCCATTGTCCGAACCGTGCTCACATTTATTACAAGGATCGCAGCGGATGCGGTGGCAGCCTCGACGTCGACAAGAATGCGCGCGACCCGCTGTTCGGTTTTCCCCAGGGGCCCGTAACGCGCGAACCGATCGAGAACGTCTACTGGTCGCAGGGCTCGGCCGCCGCGGGGAAATACCGCATACAGGTCAACCTGTTCAAGGAAGGTACACGCAGCAGGGGTTCACGGCCATTCAAGATCAAGGTGCAGAAAGGCGACAAGGCCGAGTACTTCGAGGGATCGGTGTCATCGGGCGAGCGTGACGCCTATTTCAGTTTCTCGTATCCCTGAACGGCTGCCCAGCCGACCTGGTGACGACGCCACGTTGTCGCCACGCCGCCTCGTGCGAACGCGCACGCCGCGCAGGCGGCGTCACGACGGTATGCCGGCAAACCGGCAAAAGTAGGCAGAATCCTGCAAATAGCTGTGAAAATTCCGATCGAATGACGGCTTGCTGCACTGCGGCGAAACGGCATTTGCAACTGCGCCGCTAGCGGCTAAGAATCCCATGCAAAGCACAATAACACCGCAGCTTACGGGCTGTGCGACCGACGGAGGTT
>JAGRHA010000052.1 GCA_020445205.1 Gammaproteobacteria bacterium | reverse complement strand
TCTTCCTCGAACAAGGCCTGGTCGACGGCCATGAGTTCGTCATAGCGTTGCTCGACCGCTTCGAGCAGGACGTCGTCGATGTCTTCGGCGATGCCGACGCCGTACGTTTCATCATCGTCCAATTCACGCGCGGCAACGCCGTGTTGCTGCAGGAAAGCGATGAATTGCCGGCGTGGCCGCGGGTCGAAGAACACGAATTCGAGCATTTCCCAGATTCCCTCAACGGCTCAGCCGCTCCGAATGACACCGGACCCGCAGCCTACCCCGTTTTTGCTGACCGGGGTCAAGTGATCACGAGTTTACCCCCATAAGAGGATGGGGATTTGTTAATAGTGGATTGAAGGCAACTTCGGCGCCAGGTCGCGCCGGGAATCGTGAGATGCAAGCAACTGAGATTGCCGAACTCCGCAATGCCGTACGGCACCATGTCAGCGGGTCACGCGAACAGCGCTTTTGTTATCGAGCCCTGTGCGTGCTGCTGATTGCCGAAGGGCATCGCCCGAACCAGGTCGCCGAATGGCTTGGCGAACACACGCGCACACTCGAGCGCTGGCGAAAACGCTTCGTCGACAACGGACTGCACGGGTTGATGGACGAAACCAGCCCGGGACGCCCACCCAAGCTGTCGACCGAAGAATGGCAGCGGCTCAAGCAGGATCTCGAGCAAGCACCGACGCACTACGGGCTCGATGGCAAGAAGTGGCAAGGCAAGCTGTTGCAGCGACATCTCGCGAACAGCTATGGCATCGACTTCAGCCTGCGCCAGTGCCAGCGCCTGCTCAAGCAGGTAAAGCAACGCCCGGTATCACTAGGGTACAAGTCGGATGCGAGTCGCAGCTATACTCCCACGACCGACCGCATCGGGACCGATTAGACCCGACATGGGCGGTATCCCCGAATCATGCTCGTCGGGTTGACCTGGAGGTCACCTGGCAGGGCCAGCGGCACGTGCTGTCGTTGCATGCCCTGGGAACGAGTTCATCGTCAAAGAATCGCAACAATCCTTAATTGGAGGGACTGAAAGTATGAATATCACCCGCAAGAAGCTGCTGACCGCCATGGTCGGTGCTGCCGCAATCGCTGCCACCACCAGCGCCAGCGCATTCTGGGGCGGCGGTCCATGGAACTGGGGCGGCTGGAACAACGGTTGGGGCAACGGCTGGGGTAACGGCTGGGGCAATGGTTGGGGTAACGGCTGGGGCGGCAGCCCGTGGGGCTGGGGCGGCGGTCCTTACTACGGTGGCGGCTATCCGGGCTACGGATGGGGTGGTGGCTACCCCTACGGTGGCGGCTGGGGCGGCGGCTATCCGTACTACGGGGGTTACACGCCGTACTACGGCAACACCTACAGCTACCCGAGCACGTCGACGACCAAGTCGACGGCAAAGGCTCCGGCCAAGACCGATAAGAAGTAATCCACGGATTACGACGATTCGACGAAGCGCGCCTGCGGGCGCGCTTTTTTTTGCGCCGCGTTCCCCTTCACCACCGCGCTGCGCCTGGCAACGGCATAATGGGTCCATGGCGCAGCGACCGGGGACGACACTGTGAAAGGCGCAATCGCAGCGGGCCATTCGCTGACGGCTGAAGCCGGCGTGCGCATGTTCGCGCTCGGCGGCAATGCTTTCGACGCGGCATTGGCCGCGCTGTGCGCGGCTTGCGTCGTGGAACCGGTACTGAGTTCACTTGGCGGCGGCGGTTTTTTGCTCGCACGCCGCACCGGCCAAGACGCCGTGCTGTACGACTTCTTCGTGCAGACACCGCGTCGTCGCAAGAGGCTCGAAGATGCCGACTTCTACCCCATCGTCGCCGATTTCGGTACCACACAGCAGGAATTCCACATCGGTGCCGGGGCCATCGCCACGCCGGGGACGGTGCGCGGTCTGCTGCATTGCCACCGCCAACTCGGTACCTTGCCGATGCGCGAGATCGTCGCGCCGGCGGTCGAATATGCCGCGACAGGTGTCGAGGTCAACAAGCTGCAGTCCTACATTTTCAGTATCGTCGCGCCGATCTATCGCGCGACGCCCGCCGCGGCAGCGATCTACGGTGACGACATGCTGCGTGACGACGGCAGCCGCTTCCGCCAACCCGAGCTCGCCGACACCTTGCAGTGGATCGGTGAAGAGGGCGATGTCCCGTTCTACGACGGCGAGTTGGCCGCGCGCCTGGTGGCACTCTGCGGCGCAGAGGGCGGGCACCTCACAGCCGACGATCTCACGGCGTACCGTGTCATCGAACGCACACCGCTACAGCGCCATTACCGCGGCTGGCAGGTGGCAACCAACCCGCCACCCTCTTCGGGCGGTACGTTGATCGCCTATGCGTTGAGCATGCTCGACAGCCAGGCTCTCACCCCCGCCGGGTTCGGCAGTCGCACACACCTGGACACGCTGGCGCACGTCATGACCCACACCAACATCGCGCGCAGCGAAGGCCTGCTCAGCCGCAGCGAACACCACCGCCGCCTCATGGCGTCGTACCGTGCGGCAGTGCGCGGCCACCCCGTCAACAGCCGCGGCACAACGCACATCAGCGCCATCGACGCCCATGGCAACCTGGCGTCGCTGACGTTGTCGAACGGCGAAGGCAGCGGTGCGATCCTGCCCGGCACCGGGATCATGCTGAACAACATGCTCGGCGAGGAAGACCTCAACCCCGAAGGCTTCAACCGCTGGCCATGCGATGTGCGCGTGAGCTCGATGATGGCGCCGACGCTCGCCGACAACGGCAAACAGTTGATCGCCATGGGTTCGGGCGGATCGAACCGCCTGCGTACTGCGATCCTGCAGACGCTGAGCAACCTCATCGACTTCGGCATGACACCCGAAGAGGCCGTCAACGCATCACGCATCCACTTCGAACGCGGCGAACTCGACATCGAACCCGGTTACGAAGACGGCGTGATTGCGGACCTCGTCGAACGCTTTCCGCAGCACCGGCGTTGGGAGACGCACAACCTGTTCTTCGGCGGCACGCACACGGTGTGTTGGGATGGCAGCGCATTCAGCGGTGCCGGCGACCCACGCCGTGGTGGCGTGTTCCGCGTCACGTAGCGGCCACCGCATGCCAAGACATATGCGGCCCTTGGGGTCGACCGAGCCGGCTGCACTCGTGCCGCCTTTCGCCTGCATCTGTGCAACACAGCTTGCGCCGTCAGTTCAGCATGCGTGCGCCATTGACGGCCGGCACGACAAACCTATCGCCGGGGTACTGTCGCGGCGCGACATCTCGCTGTCGGACAGGCCCAGCGGTACAGCCGCTCGGTGCGCGCTACGTGCAGTGGCCGTGCGGCCGTCCGCGACACCTTGCCGCCGACGGCCTGGGCGGGCACCTCGACTAACGGGCGGCAGTCGCCGGTCCCAACGGCTGGTTGGCCTCTTTCGTACCCAGGTACGAAACCAAGCCCTTGAAGCCACCTTTCAGCACGTAGGTCTGCTCAAACCCGATATTGCGCAGCGCGGTCGCCGCGGCAGTTGCGCGCACACCAGACGCACACATGACGACGATCGGAGTGTCTTGCGGCAATTTGGCGAGCTGCTCGGGTCGGAACAATTCATTGAGCGGGATGACGAGATGCCCCGGCAGGTTGCCGGTGAAGAACCGCGTCTCTCCCGGCGTCCGAATATCGACCGTGATATATGGCTTACCGCCGCGGACCTCTTTGACGAACTGATCCGGCGCGATCATGTGCAGGTATTTACCGGCCTTTGCGCCCCGTACGGGTTCGAACATTCGCGCGTAGGTTTCGGCCTGCGCCGTGTCATAGGCCGCAACCGGCGCGGCCACGAGCATCGACGCCAGCAGGACGGTCGCAAGTTTCAGGTACTGCAATTTCATCTTGAACCTCCTTGCAGCGTTTGCGTTGTATTAATAGCGTCTGCCGAACCTGCAGCGGTTGAAAGCCGCAATCAAGACTGCTTTGCGGCCGCGCAAGACAATGACTCCTGGTGCGAAACGCATGCGAAATCGCAAACAACAAATACGCGCGGTGCGCGAGAATATAGGAAGGTGACGAACCCCACGCTCAAACAGTCTTGCAGCAGCGGCGCCGATCGACACCGACCGTCACCGCCCGACGGACATCGCGGGCAGCGAAAGTCCTGCAACGGCGGACAGCATCACCGCGGAGATGGCGCCGACGAGATCGCGAGCGCGTCGATACAACGCATCGCTCAGTTAGTCCCCGAACAAACCTGTCGATGCTTTCGCCGCTACTCCGCTCAACGTCGGCATCGACTGCCACGAAGGACTTCGGAATTCTGCCGCCAAAGGTTACGGGCGTGCCGCTGCAACGGGATCGACAGGCAGAGACCCAACGCCTGTGCCTCGGCATAGAATTCTTCTCGACGCACGTCGGGCAAGGCACCACGAAACGCGAAGTTGATGATATTGCCACCCTGAACATGCAGGTTGAGGACGCGCGTATCGAACACCGCAGCGAGGTTGCCGTGCGCCGCACGGTTGTGGCTGAACTCGCTGGCCCATTGATTCATCACCAGGATACCGTCGGGTGCAAGTCGCGCGCGGCACAACTGTAGAAAATCGACTTCGACCTGCTCGGGATGCATGCCCGACGCCAGGTACAGATCGGTGATCAGCAGATCGTAAGCGTCATGATCGTTTTGCAGAAACCGTGTGGCGTCGTCGACCGCAATACGTACGCGGCGGTCATCGGGCAAACCGAAATACGTGCGCGCCACATCGACCACGAGCTGACGTTGCTCGACGCCCGTGATCTGTAGACGGGGATCGGCCGCGCGCAACGCGCGCAACAGGCTGCCGCCCCCCACGCCCAGCATCAAAACGCGACGCGGCTGCGGGTGCAGCAACAGGCCGAGCATGATCGCCTGCGTGTAGACATACGGGAGACAAGCCGGATTGGCGAGATCGACACAACTCTGCTCGACCTGGTTGCCGAAGGTCAGATAGCGACACCGCGCGTCTTCGTAGACATCGATATCGCCGTCGTCGTCGCGTGTGCGAAAGATAAGACTGCCGAGATCGGCCATGGCATTCACGAGTTACCGTGCACGCGGTCGCGCACCACAGATCAGATGACCAGCATACCAGAGGTGACCGCGACGTCCGCACCTGCCGCCTGTCACCACCGGCGTGTCTGCTGCACTGGCCGAACGCCTACCGGAAAAGTTGGTCTGCAGCGGGCCACGCCAGCCCGCTGCCACGCCGCCGATGGATTTGCTCAGTCGACCAGTTCGCCCTCGATCACGGCACCTTCGTCATCGACATCGACATTGCTGCCGCGCGAGAACGTGAGACCGTCGCTGGCGACGTTGACATGGATCACGTCACCCGGGCCGAACACCCCCGCGAGGATCTCCTGTGCCAGGGGATTCTCCAGCTGCTGCTGGATGGCACGCTTGAGCGGTCGCGCGCCGTACACCGGGTCGAAACCGGCCTCTCCCAAGCGGTCGAGTGCGCCCTTGCTGATCTCCAGCCCCATGTCGCGGTCGGCGAGGCGCTTGCGCAAATAGCTGATCTGGATCTCGGTGATCGCACGGATCTGCTCGCGTCCCAACGGGTGGAACACCACGGCTTCGTCGACGCGGTTGATGAACTCGGGTCGGAAGTGCTGCCCGACCACGTCCATGACGGCGGCCTTCATCTGCTCGTAGCGCTCCTCCCCGGCCAGCGTCTGGATGAGATCGGAACCGAGGTTCGACGTCATGACGATGACCGTGTTGCGGAAGTTCACGGTCCGCCCCTGACCGTCGGTGAGGCGGCCGTCATCGAGAACCTGCAACAGAACGTTGAACACGTCGGGATGGGCCTTTTCGACCTCGTCCATCAGGATCACGCTGTACGGTCGGCGACGCACGGCCTCGGTCAGATAGCCACCTTCCTCGTAGCCGACGTAGCCCGGCGGTGCACCGATCAGGCGTGCAACCGAATGCTTCTCCATGAACTCCGACATGTCGATGCGCACCATCGCTTCTTCGGTATCGAACAGGAACTCGGCCAGCGCCTTGCACAGCTCGGTCTTGCCGACACCGGTCGGTCCCAGGAACAGGAACGAGCCGTTGGGCCGGTTGGGGTCGGCGAGGCCCGCACGTGAACGGCGGATGGCGTTCGACACCGCACGCACCGCCTCGTCCTGGCCGACGACGCGTTTGCCGAGCATGCCTTCCATGCGCAGCAGCTTGTCCTTTTCGCCTTCGAGCATCTTCGATACCGGGATGCCGGTCCACTTCGACACGATGCCGGCGATCTCCTCGTCACCGACCTTGTTACGCAGCAGGTGGGTCTCCTGCATCTCGGCCTGCCCGGCCATGTCGAGCTGGCGTTCGAGTTCGGGAATACGGCCGTATTGCAGCTCGGACATGCGCTGCAGATCACCGGCCCGGCGCGCGGTCTCGAATTCGAGACGCGCCTGCTCCAGCGCTTCCTTGATGTGCGTAGTGCCCTGCACCGCCGCCTTCTCGGATTTCCAAATTTCCTCGAGATCGGCGAATTCACGCGCCAGCTCTTCGATCTGTTCCTCGAGTGCGGCAAGGCGTTTCTTCGACGCCTCGTCGGACTCCTTCTTCAGCGCCTCGCGCTCGATCTTGAGCTGCATGATGCGCCGGTCGAGTTCGTCCAGCGCCTCGGGCTTGGAATCGACCGCCATGCGCAGCCGCGCCGCCGCTTCGTCCATCAGGTCGATGGCCTTGTCGGGCAGGAAGCGGTC
>JAGRHA010000366.1 GCA_020445205.1 Gammaproteobacteria bacterium | reverse complement strand
CGGCCTGCCGAACAAGGCCGACGTGCGCGAGGGCATCATCACCTACAAGCTCGCCGCACACGCCGCCGACCTCGCCAAGGGGCTGCCTGGTGCGCAGGTACGCGACAACGCATTGTCGAAGGCGCGCTTCGAGTTCCGCTGGGAAGACCAGTTCAACCTCGGCCTCGACCCCGACCGCGCGCGCGAGTACCACGACGAGACCCTGCCCAAGGACTCGGCCAAGGTCGCGCACTTCTGCTCCATGTGCGGCCCGCACTTCTGCTCGATGAAGATCACGCAGGACGTGCGCGACTATGCCGCAAGCCACAAGTTTAAGGATGTCGCCGTGGCCGTCGAGGAAGGCATGAAGGAGAAGGCCGCCGAGTTCCGCGAGCAGGGCGCGCAGATCTACAAGCCCGTGTGATCACGGCGCCGGCTTCAACCACGCTCAGGCGGGTGGTTGAAGCCGGTCATGCGACACCTCACCTTACTCGTCAGAACGTGTGAGACGAGAACCCCGATGGACACCCGACCAGACCCCTTCCTGCGCCGCATCCGCTGGGTCACGATCGCGCTGATCGTGCTGCTCGTGGTGTGGCAGTTCCTGCCGTGGATCGAGCGTGCGTTCGTGCGCCTCGATGCCGAACCGCGCACGGTCTATGCCCGCGGCGAACTCGCGGCCGACGAGCAGACGACGATCGCGATATTCGAGCGCGCGAGCCCGTCGGTGGTGTTCATCACCACGCGCCAGCGCGTGGTCGATCTGTATACGCGCAATGTGTTCAGCGTGCCGCGCGGCACGGGCTCGGGTTTCTTCTGGGACGACCTCGGCCACATCGTCACCAACAACCATGTCATCGAGGGCGCGTCGGAGGCGACGATCCGTCTCAACGACGGCCGCAGTTACCGTGCCGTGCTGGTCGGCCGCAGTCCGGCACATGACCTCGCCGTGTTACGCATCAACGTGCCGATCGATCCGCGGCCACCCGTGCCGATCGGCACCAGCCACGATCTCAAGGTGGGACAGAAGGTGTTTGCGATCGGCAACCCGTTCGGTCTCGACTACACGCTGACCAGCGGCCTGGTGTCGGCACTCGATCGTTCGCTCGAGGAAGAGAATGGCTCGACGATCGAACACCTGATCCAGACCGATGCGGCGATCAACCCGGGTAACTCGGGTGGTCCGTTGCTCGACAGCGCCGGCCGCCTCATTGGTATCAACACCGCGATCTACAGCCCGTCGGGCGCGTATGCGGGGATCGGCTTTGCCGTACCGGTCGATACCGTGAATCGCGTCGTGCCCGAGCTGATTGCCGAAGGGCATTACACGCGGCCGGCACTCGGCATCGGTGTCGATGAGGACGTCAACCGTGCCCTGCTGCGCGAGCTGGGGATAACAGGTGTGGCGGTGCTGCGCGTCGAGCCGGGTTCGTCGGCGGAGCTGGCGGGGCTGCGGGCGTTCCGTCCCAGCGGCGACGGCAAGGTCATCGCCGGTGACGTGATCCTGTCGATCGAGGACACGCCGATCGGCTCGGTGGCGAAGCTGCTGTCGGTGCTCGATGATTACCGCATCGGTGACCGCGTGAGTCTGCGCGTGTTGCGTGGCGGCCGTGAGCACGAGCTCGAGGTGTTGTTTGCAGGACCCGATTGAGTGTGCGCGCCGACCTTTCGATAGACCAAAGACCAGGAGTAAGTATGAATACACGTCAATTGTTGCCACTGCTGACAGCAGTGTTTCTTGTTGCCTATGCATCGGCGGCGAGTGCGCATGAAGGTGCAGGCGTCACTGGCGGATTCATCAGTGGTTTCCTGCACCCCATCCTGGGTTGGGACCATGTCATTGCCATGGTGGCGGTCGGACTGTGGGGTGCATTCTTGGGCAACCCGGCGATCTGGATCCTTCCCGTCGTTTTCCCTCTCGTCATGGCCTTTGGTGGTGCACTTGGCGTCGTCGGTATTCCCATTCCCGCGGTAGAAACGGGCATAGCCGCGTCAGCGGTTGTCCTGGGTGCCATGGTCGCGTTCACGGTTCGCCCGCCCATCTGGATGGCGGCAGTCATTGTCGGTGCCTTCGCCATATTTCACGGCCATGCGCATGGAACGGAGCTGCCTAATGCGGCAAACCCACTCGCGTACAGCATAGGGTTTGTCGTATCGACCGGCTTGCTGCATCTGTCCGGCATCGCTTTCGGGCTGCTCGTACGTTGGCCTGCCGGAAAGATCGTGGTTCAAGCGGGGGGAGGGTTGATTGCCTTGGCCGGTGTTGGGTTCCTTACCGGTATCGTATGAACGCTCGTGGCCTTGTCGTCGTTTTACTGTTGGTTTTGGTGGTATCGGAACCCGCATCTGCTCATACGCCCATTCAAGGCATTGGCAACTTTTACAACGGACTTCTGCACCCTGTTCTGGTGCCCGCCCATGTCCTGCTTCTACTGGCATTCGGTCTTTTTCTCGGGCAACAGGGGCCAAAGAAAACGCAGCCGGCCTTTGCGGTTTTCGCTTTCGCAACGATTGCAGGCCTTGTCGCAGCTTGGTTTTCCATTGGTGGCGAGACGGAAGTGCTGGTGTTGGGCTTGTCAGCGGTTGTGGGTTTATTGGTTGCCATAAGCCCCCAGGTTGCACTGGTTTGGTGTGGGGCTCTGGCGCTGTTGGCAGGATTCTTCCTGGGCATGGATTCCGCTCAGTCGGAACTCGTTGGAAAAGCGAAACTGGCCAGTCTGTTTGGTAGCGGTGTCGCCATCTATTTGCTAGTTCTTTATCCAATAGCGCTGGCAGATCACTTCAACAGTAAGGTGTGGCAGCGAATCGGAATACGCGTCGTCGGGTCCTGGGTCGCTGCGAGCTCGCTGCTGGTGCTGGCATTGACGCTCTCCGCCAAACCCTAGGGCCAGGATTTCGGACAACCGCCGTCGATGGAGGCGTTTCGATC
The DNA here is from genome assembly GCA_020445205.1 of Gammaproteobacteria bacterium. Classification (GTDB taxonomy): domain Bacteria; phylum Pseudomonadota; class Gammaproteobacteria; order Chromatiales; family Chromatiaceae; genus Thiosocius. Next base: position 7,404 of record JAGRHA010000366.1, on the reverse strand, counting down.
GTGATGTACCGATGATTGCTGGCGCCCGGGCGTGACGCCCTGGGCGTGAGCCACGCCGCGATTGATCAGATGCGGAATTGAGCGACCACGCTTCGCAGCTGTTCCGACAGGCCTGCGAGATCGTCGCTCGCGCGGCTGATCTCGGCGGAATCGCCTGCCGTATCCTCGGCGACCGACTGGATACTGGTCAGTGATTTCGACATATGGTCGGCGACGTGGCCCTGCTCGCGCGTGGCGACGGCGATCTGCTGGTTGAGCTCGACGATCGCGCGCACCGAGTTTTCTATCGTGTGCAAAGCCTCCGACGCGCGCTCCGACTGACCGACGAGTGCCGTGGTGGCCGTACCACTGGCCTCCATCGCCTGGGTCGATTGCCGCGCGACGCCCTGCAGTGCCTCGATCATCGACTGGATCTCGGCCACGGACTGTTGCGTGCGGCCCGCGAGTCCACGCACCTCGTCGGCGACCACGGCGAAACCGCGCCCCATGTCACCGGCCCTGGCGGCTTCGATCGCGGCATTGAGTGCGAGCAGGTTGGTCTGTTCGGCGATGCCGCGGATCACGTCGAGCACACCGCCGATGTTTTCGCTGTCCGATTCGAGCTTGCGCACCACACCTGCGGCATTCGACACGTCGCCGGCCAGGCGGTTGATCCCGGCGATGGTCTCGGCGACCACGCGTGTGCCGTTGCTCGCCTGCTGCTGCGCTTCGCTCGCCGCATGGCTCGCACGTTCCGTATTCTGTGCCACCTCGCGTACGCTGCTGGCCATCTCGTGCATCGCGCTGGCGACCTGCTCGGTCTCGCCGCTTTGTTGCTGGGTGCTGGACCGCGTGCGCACGCACACGGTGCGCAGCCGGCCAACGGCATCACCGACGCTGTCTGTGGCGTCGCTGACGCTGCCGATGGCATCGCGCAGCTTGGCGACGAAGTCGTTGAAGCCGGTTGCCAGGTCGGCCACCTCGTCGCGGCCGTTAACCGGTAGCGAGACGGTCAGGTCGCCGCGGCCACGCGAGAAGGCCTGCAGACGCTCGGCAGTGGTAGCAATCGGCCGTACCACGGAGCGCACGATCACGATGTAACCGGCGACGCCGATGAGCAGCGCCAGCCCGAGGCTGATCGCCAACACGCTGAAAGCGGTGTTGCGTGTTGCAACGATGGTGTCTGCCTGCCCTTCGACCGCGCCGTCACCGGCCTCTTCGAGTTCGGCGATGAATGCCAGCAGCGTCGCGACGTTGCTGTCGAATTCGCTGACTGCCTGCGCACGCGCGGCGTCGTCGGCGTCGGCCAGCGAGCGTCGCAGTTGCTCGCGCAGCGATGCGAATTCCTGGTAGCGGCGCTCGAACTCGGACGCCATCGAGGCCGGGATCAGGCCGCTGGCGAGCATGCGTTGGCTGGCCTCATCGGCAACCTCGATGTGTTCGGCGAGCTGTTTGTCGAGTTCTGCAAACGACGCCGGATGTTGTGCCATGCGTTCGATCGCAATGATCTGCCCCTGCACGCCGATGGTCGTTTCCATCGCGCCGTCGGCGGCATTCCAGGCCTGGCCGGAAATGAAATCAAGCGACTGCGAGAGCCGCTGCATGCCCGTGAAGCCGGCGGCACCGCACGCCAGCAGCAGCGCCCCGAGCAGAAGGAACGAGACGGCGAGTTTGCGTGCGATGGTGAATTTCAATGTGTGTGCTCCGAAGGATGGCGGACGGCGACGCGGTAGCGGGATTTGTGCCCTGTCCGCAACTAGCGGCTCAGGAGCCACGTGGCTTGAAGCGCCGGGGTTAACTTGAGAAGCAAAAGCTGATTTCACGTGCACCAGTGGCACGGCTGTTTGTGGCGGGTGTGACAGGCGGCCTGCTTGCCGCCTGCCGGCGAGGGGATGCGGTGAGGTGGCGGGCGCTCAGGCGGGCTCGGGGTAGATCGCGGGTGCGACGAGATCGATCGTGGCGGCGATGTCGAATCCGTCGGCAATCTCATCGCAGCGCAGCACCGACACCTCGGCCTCGAGCGGCGGCGTGATCTCGCACAGGGGGCGCACCATGAGTTGCAGACGCTCGCCCTGATCGAGCGCACGCGGGCTGATGAAGCGCACGCCGCCCGCACTGAGATCGAGCAGGTGCGCCGTCTCGGCCTGGGTCGCATCGAAGGCGCGGATCGTCACCGGGCAATCCGTTGCCATGCGCATGAAATCACGCTTCTCGGAATAGTCGATCATGTCGGTTCCTCACAGGATATTGGGTTTCGTTCGACCAGAGACCACCACTGATAGTGCAGCGTAGTCCAAGCGGGGCACCCATGTGGGGAATGAAAAGCGTCAAACGACGGCTGATTTGAGGTGCCGTCCTTGGCCGTCGTCAGGCACGGAATCGCCGGATCAGCGATTCGAGATCGGCGGCCTGGCGCGACACGTGTTCACCGACCTCACGTGTCGACCGGCTGCCGTCTGCCAGTGCTGCCGCGGTTTCACCGATACGGTGAATATTGCGGCTGATCTCTTGCGACACGCTGCTCTGCTGTTCGGCCGCGGTGGCGATCGAACGACCCATGTCGTCGAGTGAAGCGACCTGGACGCAGATCTGTTGCAAGTGTTCGCTGACTTGCTGCGCGCTGCGGACACTTTCTTCCACTTGGTCGCAACTCGAGCCCATTGCCTGCACGGCGTTTCCGGCCGACGTTTGCAGACGTTCGATCATGGCCTGGATCTCGGCCGTCGAGTCCTGGGTACGGCTGGCGAGTTTACGCACCTCGTCGGCGACGACGGCGAAACCGCGTCCCTGGTCGCCCGCGCGTGCCGCTTCGATCGCTGCATTCAGTGCCAGCAGGTTGGTTTGGTCGGCAATGTCCCGGATGACCCCCAACACTGCGCCGATCGCTTCGCTGTCGTCTTGCAGTGAGGCGATGGTTTGCGTCGCGCGCGAGATGCCGTCGGCCATGCGACGGGTATTGGCGATGGCGCAGTCGACTGCGACCTGGCCGGCGCTGGCGCGATCGCGGGTCTGTTCGGTCGACGAAGAGGCATTCGCTGCATTCTGCGCCACGTCGCGAATGCTGCTCGACATTTCCTCCATCGCCGTCGCGACCATGTCGACCTCGCGTCGCTGAAGGTCCATATTGCCCGCCATCTCGGCGACGATGCGGTTCAGATCTGCGCTTTCGCGCGTGACTTCGCAGGCCGACTCGCGAATACGGCCGAGCACGGTGCGTAGTTGCGCGCGCAGTGTCTGCATGGCGAATGTCAGGTTGCCAACCTCGTCGCGCCGACCCGTATAGACGTATTGCATCGCCGGGTTGTCGCTTACCTCGCGTGCGGCCTGTGCCGCGTCGCGCAAGCCACGCAGAAGCCCGTGAACGACTGCGGCACCCGACACACTACTGCCGAGCCACGCCAGCGTCGCACCGGCAAGCGGCAGCGACATCGCTGCCGCCGCACCGAAAACGGCGAGGCCGGAAGTCAGTGCGAAACCTGCCGCAAGCCGCTGCGCCAGCGACAGGGTCGGTAAGCGAAAGCTCGGCCGGTTGCTGCCCGACAGCGTCTTGTACAGTGCCTCGGCTCGTGCGACGGTGGCGCGTTGTGGTGCCACCCGTACCGATTCGTAGCCCACGATGTCATCGCCGTCGAGCGACGGCGTGACAAAGGCATCGACCCAGTAGTGATCGCCGGACTTGCAGCGATTCTTGACGACACCCATCCACGGCCTGCCGCGTTTCAGTGTGTCCCAGAGATTCTGGAACGCCGCTGGCGGCATGTCAGGATGACGCACGATGTTGTGGTTGCTGCCGACGAGTTCGTCCTCGGCGAAGCCGCTGATTTCGACAAAGGCCGGATTGGCATGGGTGATTCTGCCCTTGGTATCCGTTGCCGAAACCAGTTCGGTCCCCTCCGCGAGGACGCGCTCATTCTGCGTTACAGGCAGGTTTTTTTTCATTGTCTTGTCGACCTAGACTGAGCAGGAACGCGGCTGTAATTAGCGTCGAAACGACAAATACCTTGACGATTCGCGCTGATTTAACGTGTTAAGCTCAACGTGGTTTCGATTGCTGTCCATGCGGGTGGTAGATGCTAGATCGCATCAAACAATTCTTTGCTGCAGATGTCGCGACCGACGAAGACGACGAGGCCGCGTTGCACCTCGCTGCCGCTGCGTTGCTGATCGAGGTTGCCAAGGCAGATCAGAGTCTGCAGCCGATCGAGCTCGAGCGCCTCGCCGGCGCGCTTGCCGGGGAATGGCGGCTCGATGAAAAGGATGTCACCGACCTCATCGATGCCGCGAAGACGTCGTCGGAAGACAACGTGTCGTTGCACGAACACGTCGACCTGATCAATCGCCGCTTTTCACCGCAACGCAAGTTTCGCCTGTTGCGCAGCCTGTGGGATGTTGCTTGCGCCGATGGCGAGATTCATCCGCACGAAGAACTCCTGGTACGGCGACTCGCCGACCTGATCTACCTGTCGCACACCGATTTCATCCGCGCGAAGCACCTGGCGCTGGGCGAGAGCTGAAACGGTGAACCACGCCTCATCGTGGCGCCGGCATCCGGCCATCGTGGTGGCTGCAGCGGGTGTCGTCGTGCTGGTGAGCATGGGTCTGCGGCAGTCGTATGGCATCTTCATGCAGCCGCTGGGTTGCGTGCTCGGCATCGATCGCGAAAGCTTCGGCCTGGCGATCGCACTGCAGAACCTCGTGTTGGGCCTGCCGTTGGCCGGTTACCTCGCCGACCGCTTCTCGGCGCGCAGAGTCGTCTTCGCGGGCGCACTGTTGTACGCCTTCGCGATGTTCCTCATGACCGAAGTGAGCGGTACGCCGGGTCTGTTGCTCGTGCTGGGATTGCTGACCGGGCTCGCACAGTCGTCCACCACCTTTGTCGTTGCCCTAGGTGCCGTCGGTCGCGTGGTCGACGCGCGGCGTCGCACGACCGCGTTTGGCGTGGTCACCGGGCTGGGTTCGTTCGGGCTGTTTCTCATGGTGCCGTTGGCCAACCACTGGCTGGTCAACTATGGCTGGAACTGGGCGTTCGAGGCGCTTGCATGGACGTCGATGGTGATGCTGTTCGCAGCGATGTTTCTGCCCGATGAATCGGCCTCACACGCCACACCCGGGTTGTCGTTCGGACCGCTGCTGCGATCGGCGGCGCGGCATCGTGGCTACCTGCTATTGATCGCGGGCTTTTTCGTCTGCGGATTCCACGTCGCCTTTATCGCCACGCATCTGCCCGCGTATCTCGTCGACATGGGACTCGAGCGGGATACCGCGGCCAATGCGCTGGCACTGATCGGGCTGTTCAATATCGCGGGCTCGTTGTTGTTCGGTTGGCTTGGCGACCGCTACCGCAAGACGCTCGTGCTCACGTTTCTGTATGGCGCCCGCGCGATCATCATCACGGCGTTCATCGTTTTGCCTCTGTCACCGGCGGGTGCGCTCGTGTTCGGTGCGACGATCGGCGTGGTGTGGCTCGCGACCGTGCCCGTGACCAGTGGGCTCGTCGGGCAGATATTCGGCTCACGCTATCTCGGCACACTGTATGGCATGGTGTTCCTTGGGCACCAGTTTGGTGCGTTTCTTGGTGCCTGGTGGGCCGGCCGCGTATTCGATGCCACCGGCAGCTACGACATGGTGTGGTGGACGGCGGTCCTGCTCAGCGTGTCGGCAGCGATGATCCATTGGCTCATCGACGATCGACCCGCAGAACTCGGCGCCGCGGCGGCGGTCAAAAGCCTGTGATCGAATCGTCATGCCGGCGATAGCGGAATGCACTAGCATTACGTTCATTATGTCGCTGAAACGCGACGCCACGTAGCGCCGCAGGGGGTGCCAGATGGCCGAACAATGGTTGCAGATAAAGGGTGACCCGTCGGTACGTGCCTTTCTGTTCGAACAGCAGCGCGTGCAGAGCCTGTTCGATGAACATCTCGATCGTATCCATGGCGTGATGCATGCCTTGCTATCGAACAAGGGTGTGTTCCACGTCAAGGCCCACTATTCGTCATCGCAGCTCACGTGCTGGTTCTATGACGATCCTTACAACTATCGCGTCTACGTGCGCGAGGAAGCCACCGATCCGGGTTTTCTCGATTCGTTGCCCGAGCGTTCGTACGAAGGCCGGCATCCGCGCATCGGTGCCGAACGCATAACGCCGATCCTCGATGAGTTCAAGCGTCTGCGTCTGACCGATGAGCAGATCTATTTGCGCAATGCATCGATCAACCGCATCAACGGCATGATCGGCATGACTTTCTCGTGCGACGGCAGCCACTACATCGATTGCGAGGACTTCTTCCGTCGCCTCGATTGTTTCGGCAAGGACGTCTGAGCACGTCGGGCGCTTCCTGCGCATTCGAGCGGCCGTTCAGATGACGGTCGCTGCGCGGGTACGAATACTCTTGATATCGCTGTCGCGGTGCGTGACGGCTAGCGTCCGTATACCGCCGCCATGACCTTGAGCGCGAAGCGCGCCGACACCGTCGCGGGTCCGCCGCCCATCTCGATGCCCACCTCGATGGCCTCCAGCACCTCCTCGTAGCGGGCACCTGCGTGCGCGGCCTGCTCGATATGCCACTGCATGCATGATGTGCAATCGATGCGCACCGAGATGCCCACGGCGATGAGTTCCTTCTCTTTGCTGCCCAGCGCGCCTGGGCTGAACGTTGCCGACTCCATCTCGACGAACGCGCGATAGGTTTTCGATTCGAGTTCGAGCAGCTTCGCGTGCGCCCATTGGCGCGTCTGTGACAGCTGTTTCAGTGTGTCGTCATCGTTGCTCACAGGCATCATCCTCCAGACCCGGGTGACAGCAGATACCGTAGCCGGGAAGGCGGGCGACAGCCACGGCAACAACGCGTTCACCTGCGCCAGGTCAGTGCATTGCCGTTGCACAGGTCCACTCGTGCGAGCGGGATGGATGCGCTCAGTCAGCGTGCGTCTGTGGCGAGCGGACGCGCTCAGGCGGGCCGCAATTTCGCCATGAATTCCTCTGCCGTGAGCTTGAGGATCTGCGGCGGGCTGGTGCCTATCATCGCCAGCTTGATCCAGCGCTGCGCCTTCTGCGTGTGTGGCGAGATTTCGACGACCTCGAGCCTTGCCGTGCCCGTCACCAGGCCGCCACCGACGTTGCCGCACTCGCGCGCGAAGGTGAGATGGCCGACGACATCGCGGTTGATGAACACCTTGGGTGTGAAGGTGTCACCGACCTTGGCTTTGTGCAGTGGTATGTTGGGTGCATTCATATCAACTTGCCTGTCGCTGTTGCTTGAGTGCCATGGGCATGCACCAATGTGACGACCCGAAGGGGCACGATACTGCTGCAGGTCCGGCGTCAATGGTTCGCGCAAGCTTTCGCGTGTCGTCTGCCCACTCGCGATCGGTTCGACCAGCGCTGCCGTCTGCGCTCTCAGAATTTACCGACGCGTGCATCGG
>JAGRHA010000365.1 GCA_020445205.1 Gammaproteobacteria bacterium | reverse complement strand
TGGAACCAGAAAAGCGCGACGGGTCTCGGTCAGGCAAAGCTGAACTGGATCAATCTTGGCCATGCGACGAACGCAGACGTCAAACAGTGGATCGGCGCGTACACCTTCGCGGATATCTTCGATCGTGCCGATCCGGTTGGCGACGACTGTCCACCAGGCTTCGCCTCCATCAACGCCGGTCATGAAGATGGCGATCACCAATGCCTGCGACTCAGGGACGTCAACGCCGATGGCAATGTCGATGCCTTGGACGAAGTGATCGCCTCTCGCCTCGAAACCCGCCGCTGGGCCGCAATCGAAGGTGGCACGACCGAGTTCCGCAAGATGGAGGGCATCACGTTCGACCCTGACCATGGCCGACTGTACCTCGCGATCTCAGAAGTGGACCGCGGCATGCTCGATTTCGGACGCGTTGGCAAGCCGTCACCCTATTCGGTCTACGATGCGGGCGGTGCCAATCACGTGCGCCTCGAAAAAGGCAACGTCTGCGGCGGCGTCTACGCGATGGACGTCGACGGTAGCTACACCGCAACCACGATGTATGGCGTGTTGGCCGGCGTACCGCTGACCATGGACTATGGTGCCGACATGCAATCACCGACGTACGACGGCACCAACAAGTGTGATCTGGACGGCATCGCCAATCCCGACAACCTGACCTACATGCCGGGCTATGACACCTTGATCATCGGTGAAGACACGGGATCAGGGCACCAGAACGACATGGTCTGGGCACTCAATCTGACTTCCGGCGTGCTGACGCGCATTGAAACCACGCCCTATGGCTCGGAGACGACGTCACCGTATTTCTATCCGAACATCAACGGTTTCGCCTACCTGATGTCGGTCGTGCAGCATCCGTATGGTGAGTCGGACCAAATGGAACTCGAGCCGGGATCCGGCGACGAACGCGGTTACACGGGTTACATCGGGCCTTTCCCGGCAATGGACGGCGATCGTGGTAAGCCGCATCACGGTGTCGGCCACGGCCATTGGGACCGAAAACGCTGAGCGATCGCCGAGCGCAGCGGCCATGCCGACGCGCTCGGCACGTTGACGGAAAGCGGGGGCCACTCGGCCTCCGCGCTGCTCCATTACACGCCACATATCACCCGGTACAGCATGTCTCTCAAGCTCCACACCCTGGCCTTATCCATCACCGCACTGGCGTCTGCCCAGGGTGCGACGACGGCGTCGCCGAATGCACCCGGGGAGCGCGTCCTCCACAACGAGACGGCGTACATACCGCCGCAGTGCTATACCAAGACACGGGACGCGGCCGGTGACGTGCACAACCCGTGCTATGTCTGCCATACCGAGTCGCGCCGACCGAATTTCATCAACGATGGCGACCTGCAGCTGGCGTATAGCCTGCCCCACCCTGCCACCGACAACCCGTGGACAAACCTGTTCCGGGACCGCAGCGACGCCATCGCTCAGGTCAGCGACGACGAGATGCTCGCGTACCTGCGCGAGGACAACTACACCGACGCTGTTGGCCGGATCATTCCCGCAGACCGCTTGTTCCAGCCGCTCGCAGCGTGGGATTTCAACGGTGACGGCCACTGGCAGGGTTTCATTCCGGATGCGGTGTTTGATTTCGATGACGAGGGTTTCGACCACGATCGCGATGGCGTGCACACCGGCTGGCGCGCGTTCGCCTATCACCCGTTCCCCGGTACCTTCTGGCCAACCAACGGCTCGACCGGCGACGTGCTGATCCGCCTGCCGGCGGTGTTCCGGAAGGCTACCGATGGCCACGACGACCTGGCCGTCTACAAGATCAACCTCGCCATCGTCGAAGCCATGGTGCGCGAGGCCGATGTGCCCATTGCACCGACCGACGAAACGACGCTCGGTGGTACCGATCTCGACAAAGATGGCCGGATCGGCACAGCATCGATTGTCCGCTACGACTGGGCACCCCTCAAAGGCCGTCACATGACGTACGTTGGGGCTGCTGCGCAGGCACAACGTCAAGGCCGCATCCACCTCGCCGCAGGCCTGTATCCCGAAGGCACTGAGTTCCTGCACACCGTGCGCTATATCGACCCGATGGCGGACGGTCGCCCTCGCCTCTCGGCGCGCATCAAAGAGGTGCGATACGCACGCAAGGACCAGTGGCTAAACTACGGCCTGCTCGAGGCGCGTGCGGCGAAAGAGGCCAAGGAAAAAAGCGATTTCCCCGACCGCAGTCGTTTCATTCGAGGCAACATCGAACACGGCGTGCGCAATGGCCAGGGTTGGACCTACGCCGGTTTGATTGAAGACGCCAACGGCGCATTGCGGCCACAGAGTTTCGAGGAGCTCGCGCATTGCGTGGGCTGCCACGGTGGCATCGGTGCGACCACCGATTCCAGCTTCGCCCTGCCACGCAAGCTGCCCGCCGGCACATTCCGGGATGGCTGGTACCACTGGAGTCAGCAGGCAGAAACGCTGATCGCCGACCGTGTTCGCGAAGACGGCAAGGGAGAATACGCGCTGTACCTCGAAGAAAATGGCGCGGGTGACGAGTTCCGCAGCAATGACGAAGTCCGCGCGCGCTTCTTCGACGTCACCAGTACACCACGCGCAGATGCCTTGTCACGTCTGCAGACCGACATCGGCACCTTGCTCGAACCATCGCGCGAACGTGCCCTGCAGCTCAACAAAGCGTATCTGTCGATCGTGCGCGAGCAGAGTTTCGATCGTGGCCGCATTCCGACGATGCAACCACTGGAGACGGTCTATCGCCGTGTGGACGACCGCGACGTGACCGGCGTCGCCGAGCCCGTGCGCGGTCGTTGACCCGCGAGCGACGCGGTGGTTCGGCGACGATACGTTTCCTCATCATCGATATCAGCGGTGCAGCACGCCACCTGTCGGTCCTCGAAAATGCGTAGCCGGAGATGGCGTTCAACGGATCGTCAGCCCCGTTTGCGATCTTGATTGAAGCGATGACGCGTATGGCGCCGAATGCCGTCTGTCAGCTGCCCATCCGCGGCCAGCGATCCTCCACCGACGACTCCGCACCCGTTGCTCGCATGACGATGTGTCACTGCCTTGCTTTCGGCATCACTGCAAACCCCGTTGCGCTGGGTGCCGTGCACTGCTCGGCGCGCGCAGAC
>JAGRHA010000364.1 GCA_020445205.1 Gammaproteobacteria bacterium | reverse complement strand
TTGCGCCATCGACGCCACGGCAACCGTCATGGTTTGGCGCATCGTTCGCGCACAAGACCCCGCAACGGTGGCGTCTGATCGGAACGGTCGCTGGGCGGCTGTGGAATTCGACATCCGCCGCCCAAGTTGGACGCGTCAGAAACGATAGACGCTCGTCGTCATGATTTTTGCCGTCACCTTCATCAGCGCCTTGATCGGCGCGGGTAGCCTGGCGCCACCGTGGTCGAGCGCCTTTTGACCGTGCTCGATCTCGTCGCGCTTCATCTGTTCGAGGATCGCGCGCGTACGCTGGTCTTCGGCAGGTACCTGTTCGAGATGCTCGTCGAGATGTCCTTCGACCTGACGTTCCGTCTCAGCGACGAAGCCCAGGCTCCATTTGTCACCGGCAACACCGGCCAGTGCGCCGATTGCGAACGAGCCCGCGTACCAGAACGGATTCAGTAGACTCAGGCGCCCGCCGAGTTCCTCGACCCGTTGCTCGCACCAGTCGAGATGATCGTTTTCTTCGGCGGCTGAGCGTTCCATGCTCGTGCGCACGACGGGGTCGCGCGCCGTCAGGGCCTGACCTTGATACAAGGCCTGGGCACACACCTCGCCGGTGTGATTGATGCGCATGAGTCTGGCCACGTGATCGCGCTGCACGTCACTGAGCTCGGCATCCGGCATGTCGACGGCCGGATTGGGGCGCTCGGTGACCTGCGGTCGGCCAAACAGTGTGCGCAACGCCTGGTCGGCATTGAGCATGAGTTGGTCGGCGAACGAATAGTGACGGTCGGTCATGGCACGCGGCGTCCTCGAGTACGGTGTATACCGCGGCATTGCAACACAGCGACTGGCGTCGGCCAAGGGTGGCCGCCTCGCGCTGCACTCATCGGGTATCCGAGTACAGCTGGCGCGCGAGCAGTTCGACGGGATGCAGGACGCCTACTGCATCATCCAGCCCTTCGGCAAGATGCATGGCACAGCCGACGTTCGTCGTCACGAGGTAGCGCGCACCCAGCGCGCGCGCGTCGCGCAACACGGGCTCACGCAGCGTGGCCGCGCGTCGCGGCAGCCGCAGCATGTGGTCACCGGCCGCACCGCAGCACTGGCCGGTCTCGCCGACGGTCTGCAGCGTGATCTGCGGGATCAGGCGCAACAGCTGCTCGGACCAGCGCGCACCCTGGTAGACATTTTCGACGCTGCACGGCACGTGCACGGCGACTGTCTCGGGCAGCGGACGGAACAGGCTTGCGTCCAGGTGTGCGCCGTTGACCAGAAAATCACAGATGTCGTATTGAGTGACGGGCAGCGGCGGCTCGTACGCACCGAGATGGATGCCGCAGCCGCTGGCCAGGCTCACAAGGACGTCGACGTCGTTGAAGAGCGTACGGTTGGCGGCCGCATGTCGCGCCGCGGTGGCGCTGTCGCCGGCGTGGGCGGCGAGCGCACCGCAACAGTGGTCGTGGCTCGGTATGACGACAGTGCACCCCGATTTCTGCAGCAGGCGTACGGCGGCCTGAACCAGCCCGGGCTGCTGCGCGCGAGCCGTGCAGCCGGCAAACACCCCTACCCGCTTTGCCGTTCGCCCAATCGCTGGTGCCGCGTAAACCCCGGGCGCCGGCGGCGCATCGGTATGGTCGAGCGCGCGTGCCAGGCGGTGTGCGTGGTGCAGGCGGCGTAGCGGGCGCGACAAGACGGTCGGCAGCAGGCGCGCAAGGCGGGTCAGCGCGACTTGGGTCGACGCGTGCGCGAGCCACCTGCCCAGACGAGCGCGGCTTCGGCCGGGCACCCGCGCCCGCCCGGCGTCGAAGAGTGCGCCACAGGGCACGCGCGAAGGGCAGATGCGTTCGCAGCGACGGCATGACAGGCAGCTGTCGAGGTGGCGGGTCAGCGCGGGTGTCGCTTGCAGGCGCCCGTCGAGTAGCCCTTCAATGAGCGCGAGGCGGCCGCGAGGCGACTCGTTTTCGGACGCTGTCAGCCGATAGGTTGGACACTCGGGCAGGCAGATGCCGCATTTGACGCAGTGATCGAGTGCGTGTCGCAACGTGGAGTCGGCGTCGTAGTCGGGCATGCCTAATATAATGCGGTCTAACGTCAGACCTTGTCCGGAAAGTGCTATGAGTTATTTTTCGCATCACGTGTTCTTTTGTACGAATCAACGCGACGATGGCCGCCAATGCTGCAACCAATGCGGCGCCCAGGACGCGCGCGACTATGTCAAGCGGCGCTGCAAGGAACTCGGCATTCATGGCCCGGGCAAGGTGCGTGTCAACACTGCGGGCTGCCTCGACCGCTGCGAGCTGGGGCCCGTCATCGTCGTGTACCCCGAGGAGGTCTGGTACACCTATGTCGATCACGAGGACCTGGACGAAATCATCGAACGCCATCTGCAGCGTGGTGAAATCGTGGATCGCCTGCGGTTGCCATCGCGCCCGGCGGGGGGCACGCAAAATTCGGCTTGACAAAGGGGAAGACATATAAGAATATACTCACATACTGATTCATATGAATCAGTTCTCCTCCATCCTCCTTTGGTGGTTACTTTATTAGCGCGACGCCCCCCGTCGCGCTTTTTTTTGCCTGCGGGCCCGGTACGCAAGTCGGCACGGGTAGCGTGCAGCCTGTAGCTTCGTTTGCGTCCATTTGGGTAATCGAATCAATGGGTTGGTCGTTTGTGCCAGAGCGTAACGGGCTTGGGGGGGGCTTGCCGCGCACGGCGCGGATCTCTAGGGCGTGCCGGCGCCGCGCCAAGGCGCAAGCTGGGAGGGCGCCCGGGCCGCGGCAAGTGTCGGGGCGGCACCTGGCAGCCCCCGGCTCTGGCCGCACCGTGTGGA
>JAGRHA010000363.1 GCA_020445205.1 Gammaproteobacteria bacterium | reverse complement strand
TGGCACCAGGCGAACTACGACAGTCTGACGGGTCTGCCCAACCGCACCTTGTTTCACAGTCTGCTCGGCCGCGAGGTCAATTTCGCACTCCGCGAAGGCAATATGCTCTGGGTGCTGTTCCTCGATCTCGACGGCTTCAAGGAGATCAATGACGTGCTCGGGCATCAGAGTGGTGATGCCCTGCTGATCAAGGTCGCACAACGACTTACCCGCTCGGTGCGCCAGTGCGACGTCGTTGCCCGGCTCGGTGGTGATGAGTTCGTCGTTATCCTCGCCGGCACGCTGAACAGCGCCATGGTCGACCGCATTGCCAAGAAGCTCATCGATGTCGTCGGCGAGGCCTACGACCTTGACGGACACGACGTGTTCGTGACGACGAGCATCGGCATCGCGAACTATCCCAACGACGCCGACAACGCGGGTGATCTGATCAAGTTCGCCGATCAATCGATGTACGAGGCGAAGAAGCAGGGCAAGAACCGCTTCCACTATTTCACGCCGGCGCTCGAAGCGGCTTCGGTGCTGCGCATGCAGATCTCGTCGGATCTGCGCAAAGGCCTGCGTGGCGACGAATTCGGCTTGTACTTCCAACCGGTCATCGACCTTGCCGATGGCACCGTGTGCAAGGCAGAGGCCCTGTTACGCTGGTTCCATCCCGAAAAAGGCGAAATCAGCCCGGCCGGGTTCGTGCCGATCGCCGAGGAGACGGGTGTGATCGTCGAGATCGGCAATTGGGTGTTCGAGCGTGCGCTCGAGCAGTTGCGGGCATGGCGCACGCGTTTCGGCGAAGGCTTCCAGCTCAGCGTCAACCTCTCACCGTTGCAGCTGCGCGCCCAGGGCAGCGTCAAAGGCGACTGGCTGTACCGCGTCGAGGCCAGCCGTACGGCCGCGCAGTCGTTGATCATCGAGATCACCGAGGGCCTGCTGATCGAAAAGGAAACGGCCGTGGCCGAGCGTCTCAGGCGCTGCCGCGACGCGGGCGCAAAGATCGCCATCGATGACTTCGGCACCGGCTACTCGTCGCTGGCGTATCTCAAGGAACTCGACGTCGACATGCTCAAGATCGACAAGTCGTTCACACATGCCCTCGGCAGCGGAGCCGTCGGCGAGTCGTTGGTCGAGGCGATCATCGTCATGGCCCACAAGCTGGGGCTCAAGGTCATCGCCGAAGGTATCGAGACGCGCGAGCAGTTCGACCTGCTGCGGCAGATGCAATGCGATTTCGGACAGGGGTTCTATTTCGCGCGGCCGATGCCTGCGGCAGAGTTCGAACAGTTCGTCCTCGGCCACGAGCCGCATCGCAAGATCGGGTAAGCCACAAACCGGCCCCCTGTGCCGTCACGTCGTTTCACGACATCAGCCCGCGGGATCTGCCTGCGCCTGGCCTGTCCCGGTTTCGGACTCTGTCGCCGCGTCGGCTGCCGGTGCTTCGTGATGCTCGCGTGCCAGCAACAGGTATACCGCCGGCACGACGAACAGCGTGAACAGTGTGCCAATACCGAGGCCGGTGGTGATGACCAGACCGATGTCGAAGCGGCTGACGGCGCCCGGGCCGGACGCGGTCAGCAGCGGAATCATCGCGACCAGCATGGCGACCGTCGTCATGAGGATCGGGCGCAGGCGGATGGTCGCCGCGCGTTCGATCGCGGCACGTTTCGTGAGCTGTTGCTCGCGCTGCAGCTGGTTGGCGAACTCGACGATCAGGATGCCGTTCTTCGCGATCAGGCCGATCAGCGTTATCAGCCCGACCTGGGTGTAGATGTTGATCGTGGCGAACCCGAGGGTCAGAAACGCCAGCGCGCCGGCGATCGACATCGGCACCGACACCAGAATGATCAGCGGGTCGCGCCAGCTTTCGAACTGCGCTGCGAGCACCAGATAGATGACCAGCAATGACATGAAGAAGGTCGCCACCAGCGCACTGCCCTGCTGCGCGAACTGGCGTGTGCCGCCCGTGTAGTCGAAGGTGAAGCCGCCGGGGAAGACCTCGCGTGCGATGTCCTCCATCGCGGCCATGGCCTGGCCTTCCGACACGCCCGGCGCCATCAGGCCCTCGATCGTCACCGCGTTAAGCTGCTGGAACTGGGTGCGCTTGCTGGGTTCGACCGCATGCTCGATGCGCACCAGCGCCGACAGCGGCACCTGTTCGCCGCTGCGTGAGCGTAGATACAGGTTGCCGAGCACGTCGGCATTGGCACGGAACGAGCGCTCGACCTGCGGAATGACTTTGTAGCTACGCCCTTCGAGGCTGAAGCGATTCACGTCGTTGCCACCGAGCAGGGTCGCCAGGTTGCGTCCGATGTCGGCCATCGAGATACCGAGGTCGGCGGCGCGGTCACGGTCGATGACGAGGATCGCCTTCGGCCGCGAGAACTCGATCGACTTGCGCAGGAACGCGAACTTGCCGCTGCCCATGCCGCGGCCGATCAGCTGGTCGGCGACCTCGTCGATGTCGCGGAAATCGCTATCGCTCTGCACCACGAACTGGAACGGAAGGCCGTTGTTGCCGGGCAGACTCGGACGCGGGAATGCTGCCACCTGCATGCCGGCAATCTGGCTCAACAGCCCCTGGATTTCGGGTTGTACGTCGTTCTGCGAGCGCGCACGCTGGCTTGGTGGCGGCATCTTGAAACCACCGAACACGACGTTGCCGTCGCCGCCGAAACCAATCAGCAGAAAGCTCTCGTGGTATTCGGGCACCTTTTCGAACGCGTCGATGATCTCGCGCGTGTAGGCCTCGTTGTACTCACGCGACGCCGTCTGCGGCGAGACGGCCTGGAAGAACAGGATGCTCTGGTCCTCGGTCGGTGCGAGTTCGGCCTTGGTGGTCGTGAACATGAACCAGATGCTGCCGAGTACGACGACGGCGAACAGCAGGGTCGCCGGCAGATAGGTCAGCGCCGACTGCAGGCGACGCAGATAGAAATTGGCCAGGCCGTCGAAGAACTTCTCCACCCAATGCTCGAAGCGGCCCTGGCCACCGGCGGGACGCAGCACCTTCGACGACAACATCGGTGACAGCGTCAGCGCAACGACGCCCGAAATCAGCACGGCGCCGGCGAGTGAGAACGCGAACTCGGTGAACAGCGTGCCGACCAGGCCGCCCATGAAGCCGATCGGCGCGTACACGGCGACGAGTGTCGTGGTCATGGCGATGATCGGCAGGCCGAGTTCGCGCGCACCGTCGATGGCCGCCTGGTAGCGCGACTTGCCCATCTCGATATGTCGGTGCACGTTCTCGACGACCACGATCGCGTCGTCGACCACGAGGCCGATCGCGAGCACCATCGCCAGCAGCGTCAGCAGGTTGACCGAGTAACCGAGCAGCAGCATCAGGAACGCGGCGCCGATCAGCGACAGCGGCACCGCGACCGCGGGCACCACCGCGGCGCGCATCGAACCCAGCGACAGGAAGATCACGATCAGCACGATGCCCACCGCCTCGATCAGGGTCGTGAATACCTCGTCGATCGAATCCTGGATGAACTGGCTGGCATCGTAGGGGATGTGCGCCTCGAGTCCGTTCGGCAACTGGTTGCGGATATCGGTCAGCGCCTTGTGCACGGCCTTCGCCACCGTGAGCGGGTTGGCGCCCGGGGCCTGGTTCACACCGACGAAGATCGCCGGCTCACCCTTGTACCAGGTCGTCGTTTCGTAGTCCTCGGCACCGAGTTCGACGCGTGCGATGTCATGCAGTCGCACCAGGGTGTCGTCCCTGGCACGCACGACGAGATTGCGAAATGCATCGACGTCGCCGATGTCGGTGGTCGCGACGAGGTCGAGTACCGTGTACTCGGCGCGTGCCTGACCGATGCCCGACAGGTAGTTGTTGGCGCGCAGCACATCGGCGACATCTTGTGCGGTGACGCCCAGTGCGGCCATGCGCCGCGGGTCGAGCCACACGCGCATGGCGAACGTCTTGTCGCCGATGAGTTCGGCCTTGGCCACGCCCGGCAGGGCCTGCAGCTTCGGCTGCACCACGCGCAGCAGGTAGTCGTTGATCTGCGACGCCGCCATGCTGCGGCTGTAAAACGCCATGTACATCAGCGCCGTGCGATCGCCGGTCTGCGAGGTGATGACCGGGTCCTGGGCATCCTCGGGGAGCACGTTGCGGCGGCTCGCAACCTTGGCCTGGATCTCCGCCACGGCGTCGTTGGGCGGGTAGTTGAGGCGCATACGCGCCTCGATCACCGACTGTCCCTGGCGACTGGTCGACGACAGGTAATCGATGCCCTGGGCCTCGGCGATGGCCTGCTGCAGCGGCGTCGTGATGAAGCCCTTGACCAGTTCGCTGCTGGCGCCGGGATAGTTGGTCGTGACCGTGACCACCGTGTCCTGGGTCTTCGGGTACTGGCGAACCTCGAGCGAGCTGATCGCGCGCAGGCCGACCACGAGGATCAGCAGGCTGACCACGCTGGCCAGCACCGGCCGCTGGATATAGATATCCGTGAATTTCATGCGTCGGGGCCTGTCGCGGCGGTGCGCTCACCCGGCGCCGGTTTGGCATCGACCGTCACCGCCTGGCCGTTGCGCAGCTTGTTGTGTCCCGCACTGACGACGCGTTCACCATCGGCCAGTCCGGACACCACCGCGACGCGGCCATCGTTGCGCCGTCCGGTCTCGATCTGTCGCCGCTCGACGCTCAGTTTGCCATCCTTGTCGCTCACGACGAACACCGAGTCGCCATAAGGCGCATAGCTGATGGCCGTGTCCGGCACCGTGATCAGGTTGTCATCCTGCGGTAAAATGACGCGAACGTCGGCAAACATGCCGGGACGTAGTTTTTGCTCGGCGTTACCCAGCCGGGCGCGCACGCGGAAGCTGCGGCTACCGACTTCGACACCCGGGTCGATCGCCTCGACCGCGCCTGCGAACGCCTGGTCCGGATAGGCTTGTACCTGAACCTCGATGGCTTGGCCGGTCGTGACATGGGCCAGCTCGCGCTCCGGCAGCGTGAAATCGACGTAGATCGGGTCGAGCTGCTCCAGCGGCACGATGGGTGCGCCCGGCGTCAGGTACTCGCCGACGTCGACGCGCCGGATACCGAGGCGGCCCGAGAACGGGGCGCGGATGCGTTTCTTCTCGATCAGCGCTTTCTGTGCCGCGACCTGGGCCTCGGCGCTGTCGAGCGTGGCGCGCGCCTCGTCGTAATCGGACTTCGATACCGACTTGTCGCGGACCAGCTTGGCGGTACGGTCGTACTTGAGCTGCGCCAGCGAGCGCTCGGCAAGCAATCCCTGCAATTGGGCCTGGTCTGTGTCGTCGTCGAGCGCGACCAGGAGTTCGCCCTGCTCGACCGACTGACCGGAGCGGAAATGGATCGATGCGATCTGCCCGCCGACCTCGCTGGTCACCTCGATGCCGGCCACGGCGTCGAGGCTGCCGACCACTCGAAGATACGACGGCCATTGTTCGCGGCGCACAGTGCTCGCTGAAATCACGGCGGGCGGCGGCCCCCCGGCCTGCAGTTTGGCCGCCTGCTCGGCGGCATGCTGCTTCCAGCCGAAAATGCCGCCGAAAATGACGCCGAGCAACAGGATTACCAGAACGAAACGCACAAACATGGCCGGATCCTTCGCGGCAGGGTGAACGGTCAGTATGCGCCGCGTCTGTGTCCCCTGTTCGACGATCGCATCACGGCGAAGCACGCCGTCGAACGGGCATGCCCGCCAGGATGGCGGCGTGGGACCGGGGAAAAGTACACTATACGGTGTAGTGTACACACTCCCCGTAGTCTGCCATCATAAATTTTCCGATCGTTGACCGACGGCCGCCGTAGGCCGCAGATGCCCTTGGCCCAGACCGTTCCAATCCACGCCCCGACCCTGAGCGAACAAAAGCGCGACGCGATCCTCGCCGCTGCGCTCGACGCATTCGAGGCCCACGGCTATCGCGGCACCAGCATGGATCGCGTCGCGGCCAGTGCGCAGGTATCGAAGCGCACGGTGTACAACCATTTCCCGAGCAAGCGCGCGCTGTTCGACGCCATCGCGGCGCAGCTCATCGCCCATGTTCGCCACGGCAGCGGCCTGCCCTACGATGCGCGGCGGCCGATCGACGAGCAGTTGCGCGCCCTCGTTGGTCAGGTCGTCGACCTGCTCACGGCGCCCTCTTTCATGAGTCTGGCACGCGTAACCCTGGTCGAACTGATCCGTTCGCCGGATCTCGCACGCAGCACCTATGAGCTGTTTCGCGAACGTCAGACAGGCCTCGCCGACTGGCTCGCGGCGGCGGCGGCGGATGGCCGACTGGACGTCGACGACCCGGTGTGGGCCGCGGACCAGTTGATGGGCATGATCAAGGCTTTCGCGTTCTGGCCGCAAATACTGGGGGGACAATCGCCACCCGATGCCGCCGAACGCGAACACATCATTACGTCGACGACCGATCTGTTTTTGCGTGCAAGACGGCTCGCTCCCTGACGCCAGACGGCGCGATGCGCGTACCGGTGGCGTGGAACCGGGTGCCAGCCAACCATAGGAGCCGTAGAACGTGTTGACCCTGCTGGTCGTCAACAGCCTCGTCGTCGCCATTGCCGTCCTGATCCACTACGAGTTCCTGCACCGTGTGTCCGCAGCCATCCCACGCATGCGTTTTCGCCACGGCCTGCGCATCGTCGTCGGCGTCTACATGGCGCTGATCGCCCACACGGTCGAGATCTGGTTCTTCGGTCTGGTGTACTACTTCGTCGACCGCCACGGTGTGTGGGGGCAGCTCGGCGGCAACTTCGACGGCAGCCTGCTTGATTGTGTGTATTTCTCGTTCACTCCCTTCACGACCCTGGGTTTTGGCGACATCGAGCCATACGGTCATCTGCGTTTCCTCGTCGGCCTGGAATCACTGACCGGCCTCGTGCTCATCACCTGGAGCGCGTCGTTCCTGTTCTACGAGATGCAACGCCACTGGGACCGCGGTTAGCGCGCTGTCACGCTTCTGCTGCAGCGTGGTTGTGACTGCCACGGCGGCGGCGTAGGCTGCGCGCCATGTCCGAGCCTCCACTGCGCAAATGACGGATCCCGCACCGGATCCCAACCTCGCCGACCTGCTGGCGCGCTGCGCCCTGGGCGACCGGGTTGCGTTCGCCGATCTCTACTGTGCCACCTCGTCGAAACTGTTTGGTGTCCTGCTGCGTATATTGAAGAACGAGGAATTGGCGGAGGACGCCTTGCAGGACGTGTTCATCAGCGTGTGGCAGAAGGCCGGTGACTATCACGCCGGCAGGGGTGCGGTGATGACCTGGCTCATCAGCATCGCGCGCTATCGTGCGATCGATATGCTGCGGCGTACACGCCTGCTGGTCGCCGCGAGCACGATCGACAGCCCGGCGGTGGACACACTGCCGGCGAGCGATGGCGATCCCCAGGAGCTCGCCGGGCGTGCGTCCGACGACCAACAACTCGCGCTGTGTCTCGACGAGCTCGACGCACAACGCCGTGCGTGCCTGGTGCTTGCCTATTGCGACGGCTATACCCACCAGGAACTCAGCCAGCGGCTCGGATCGCCGATCGGCACCATCAAGAGCTGGATCCGACGCGGCCTGCAGGTGCTCAAGGATTGCCTGGATGCCGCCAAGCCGGGGGTCGAACGTGGCTGATCAGCTGGCCGACGACACGCACGACGAAGCCGCCGAGTACGTACTCGGTACGCTCGACGGCGAACACCGCCGCGCCTTCGAACAGCGACTGCGCGATGACGCCGCACTGCGCGCGGACGTCGCCGAATGGGAGCGTCGGTTGGTCGGCCTCAGCGATACCACCGTGCCCGTGCAGCCGCCGCAGCGCGTTTGGCTGGCCATCGAAGACGCGATCGCACCGCCACCCGCAGAGCCGCGTACGGCTTGGTGGCAATCGCTGGCCGTGTGGCGTGGCGCTGCAGCGAGTGCCGCACTCGCCTTGCTTGTGATCGTCCTGCAGCCGCTGTGGACAGAACCCACGGTGCCTCTGCCGGTGTACAACCTGGTGGTTCGCGACGCCGCCGCGCAGCCGTTGTGGATGATCACCTGCGACTGGCGCACGCGCGAATATGCGGTGACCCGGGTCGCGGCGCAGCCGCCGGCCGCGGGCAGCGCGCACGAACTGTGGCTGCTGCCGATCGACGACAGTGCGCCGCTGTCGCTCGGTGTCATCGATGGCGATGTCGCGCCGGCGGCATTGCCGGCCGCAGCGAGCTGGCGCAACACCAAGGCCCTGGCCGTGAGCCTCGAACCCGCAGGGGGTTCGCCGACCGGTGCGCCGACGGGCCCGGTTCTGCACGTGGCGCCGATTCCCGGCTGAGACTTTTTCCCCCGCGGCTGCATCCGTTTGCCGCTGGCCTGCGTATATCCGGTCAAATGCGACCGGAGAACCACCATGCCAGCGCCCCTGCCCCTGCTCTTCGCACTCCTGCTTGCCGGTAGCGGCGCGCAAGCCGCAACGACCGCGCCCGATTGGCAGGACTACGCGGCCGACGTATTCGAACATGCCGCAGAAACCGATCGTTTGATCCTGCTCGATCTCGTCGCGGTCTGGTGCCACTGGTGTCACGTCATGGAGGAAACCACTTACCGCGACGCGCGCGTAATCGAACGCCTTCGTACCGGTTTCGTCGCCGTACAGGCGGATCACGATGCCCGGCCCGATCTCGCCGAGCGCTACCGCGACTATGGATGGCCGGCCACCATCATCCTGCGTGCCGACGGCGCCGAGGTCGTCAAACGCGCCGGCTACATCGCTCCCGATGCCATGCTGGTACTGCTCGACGAGGCCGCGCGGCACGCGCCACGCCTCGCGGCACCCACGGTGGCCGTGCCGGGCGAGGAGATCGCCTCGCCGGTGCTCAGCGACACGCTGCGACACGAACTCGAACGGCGCCACGTGACGGCTGACGACCCACAACACGGCGGCCTCGCACTGCAGCAGAAGTTTCTCGATGCCGACGCCGTCGAGTGGGACCTGCGCCTTGCCGCGCGCGGTGACGACGACGCGGCGCGGCGGGCGCGCCGCCACCTCGATGGTGCCCTCGCGCTCATCGATCCAGCCTTCGGTGGCGCCTACCAATACTCGACGCACGGCGACTGGGCGCATCCGCATTTCGAGAAGATCATGCGCACGCAGCTCGCCTATCTGCGCGCCTACAGCCTTGCCTATGCCCAGCTCGGCGACGCGCGTTACCGGGCGGCCGCGTACCAGGTCGTGGCGTGGTTGCGCGATTTCATGCGAGCCGACGACGGCGGTTTCTACACCAGCCAGGACGCCGACCGAGCGCCGGGACGCAAAGCGCACGACTACTTCGCGCTCGGTCGGGCGCAACGTCTCGCGCGCGGCATACCGCGCATCGACCGCAACCGCTATGCCGACATCAACGGTATGGCCATCGAGGGTCTGGTCACCCTGTATCACACGACGCGTGACGCGGACGTGCTCGCGCTGGCCGTCGACGCCCTGCGCTGGACGTTGCGCCAGCGACGCACAGGGCAGGGCGGCTATACCCATGCGGCGCGCGACCCTGCGGGACCGTACCTGGGCGACAGTCTGTACATGGGGCGGGCACTGCTGGCGGTGTACGAGGCCAGCGGTCAGCAGGCC
>JAGRHA010000051.1 GCA_020445205.1 Gammaproteobacteria bacterium | reverse complement strand
CTCTCGCTCGAAGAGTACTTCCGCGTGTTCGTACTCGAACACCAGGAACAGATGACCGAGACCGAATTGGCGAATGCCCTGGGCATCAGTCGCAAGACGCTGTGGGAACGACGCCAGCGCTTTGGCCTGCCACGGCCGAAGAAACGCGGTTGACTATGCGGTCAACGCCTGGCGTGTGGCGGGGTCCACGCATCGCATAGCGACTATGCGATCCGTTCGTTAACCGCGCGGCGGCGTGGCGGCTTTCCGTGCTGTTCATGGGTTCAGTTCGCAAGCCACAGCTACACGGGCCCATATTGCGTCGTCGTGTACGCCCAAGCTCGTGCTCACGCTATCGCGCAGCTTTGTTTCCGAATGCGCTCGGTGGAGCGCATCGACCGCCCTAACCCTTACCCAGCGCACTCAAACAGTCGGGCAAGCCAGCGAAGGCCCTCCGGCTTGCCTGCATGGCTTCGACCGCGTAATGAAAAAGCAGCCCGAAGGCTGCTTGAACGACCCACGTCGGTAACGTGGTTACGCCATGAACACCGGTACTCAGATGTAATGCGCCACCAACGGTGGAAAGCCGTTGAACTCGACCGAGCTGTAACTCGTCGTGTATCCGCCGGTCGAGAACCAGTACAGGCGGTCGCCGATCGACAGGTTCAACGGCAACGCGTACTTGTAATCCTCGTACATGATGTCGGCACTGTCGCAGGTCGGTCCGGCCAGTACGGAATCCTCGAGTTCGCCTTTCTTGTCGGTCCAGATCGGGAACTTGATCGCTTCGTTCAGCGTTTCGATCAGACCCTGGAACATACCGACATCGAGGTAGATCCAGCGGTTCAGCGCGGTGCGCGATTTGCGCGAGATCAGCACCACTTCGCTGACCAGCATACCGGCGTTCGACACCAGCGAACGCCCCGGCTCGAGGATGATACGCGGCAGGTCTTCACCGAAATCCTCGTGCAGGTAACGCGTGATCTCCTCGGCGTAGGTCGAGAGCTCGTTGGTCTTGGTCGTGTAGTTGGCGGGGAAGCCGCCCCCCATGTTGATCATCTTGAGTTCGATGCCATCCTCTTCGCGCAGGCGCTCGAAGATGACCTTGACCTTGGCGATCGCCGCGTCCCAGGTGCCGATGTCGCGCTGCTGCGAACCGACGTGGAACGACACACCGTAAGGTTCGAGGCCGAGATCACGCGCCATGATCAACAGGTCGAGCGCCATGTCGGACTGACAACCGAACTTGCGCGACAAGGGCCAGTCGGCCGTCTGCGTACCTTCGGTCAGGATACGCACGTATACGCGCGAGCCCGGCGCCGCCTTGGCGATGTTGCGCAGATCCGCTTCGGAGTCGGTCGCGAACATGCGCACGCCCTTGTCGAAGAAGTAGCGGATGTCGCGGCTCTTCTTGATCGTGTTGCCGTACGACAGCCGCTCGGGTTCGACACCGAGTGCCAGCACCTTGTCGAGCTCGTAGATCGACGCCACATCGAAACTCGAGCCGAGGTCACGCAGCTGCGTGAGTATCTCGACGGCCGGGTTGGCCTTGATGGCGTAGAACACGTCGGCATACGGCACCGACTCGCGCAACTCGCGGTATTGCCGGTTGATGGTCTGCAGATCGATGATGACGACCGGCGTCGGCAGGTTGTCTGCCGCGGCTTTCATCCGGTCAAAGGTTTCCTGATCGAAATAATCGGTTACGACGGGGATCACCTCGGGCGCACTCCTGAGCGCGGACAAAGAGCCCGGATGATAAGGCGCCGCCAGCGACAACAACAACGTTTTTGCGCCAGCTGCGGCGTGCGCCGCCACACGCCTGCCAGCGCGTGACCGGCGGCCGCCACGGCAACTTTTTTTGCGCCTTTACCGGCGGAAACACCCACGTTACGTTTGGTAACAACGACTCGGGGTTTGCGTTACCTTACCACTCAAAAACGGCCTTGCTGCGTTGCACAAGGCACCTAAATAAGTACCTGATTTGCTTTGACAATTGCATGCAGGCACACCGACAATCGCCGCGTCTGGCTACCTGTAGCCGATCCGGGCCGTAGTGCCCACACCCTCACCACATCGCGCAACGAACGGAATCGCAAACAAGGCTTGAGAGCCAGAAGGGGCAGGGTGTCGTCAGCACAGGGAAACGACGAAAGAGAATCAACTATCACAACCGCGGAGTGATCGAGCTATGGAAACAAAAGCTGCGCAGTACTGGAAGGCGAATATTCGCCTCGTCCTGACACTGCTGGTGATCTGGTTTGTCGTCTCGTACGGCTTCGGGATCATCCTTGCCGAGCCCCTCAACGCCATCCGTATCGGCGGCGTCGGCCTCGGCTTCTGGTTTGCCCAACAGGGATCGATTTACGTCTTTATCGCCCTGATCTTCTTCTACGCTGCCCGCATGAACGCGCTTGATCGCGAGTTCGACGTGCACGAAGACTAATCGAGGTAGCGTTACATGGATCTGAATACAATCACTTATATCGTCGTCGGCGCGACCTTCCTGCTGTACATCGGGATCGCGATCTGGGCCCGCGCGGGTTCGACCGGCGAATTCTACGTTGCCGGCAAGGGTGTACACCCGGTCGCCAACGGCATGGCAACCGCTGCGGACTGGATGTCAGCCGCATCGTTCATCTCGATGGCCGGCCTGATCGCATTCAACGGTTACGGCGCCTCGGTCTTCCTCATGGGTTGGACCGGTGGCTACGTGCTGCTGGCACTGCTGCTCGCCCCTTACCTGCGTAAGTTCGGCAAGTTCACGGTGCCGGAGTTCATCGGCGAACGCTTCTACTCGCAGACCGCGCGCCTGGTGGCGGTTATCTGCCTGATCCTGGCCTCGGTGACCTATG
>JAGRHA010000362.1 GCA_020445205.1 Gammaproteobacteria bacterium | reverse complement strand
TATCTGGTCATCGGCCGGCCGATCACGGCCGCCGCTGATCCCCTTGCCAGTCTGGCCGCGATCAACGCGGAGATCGCCGGCGCGTCGTCCTGATTGTCGGGTGCTGTCGCGGCGGCGCGGCGACGGCGCTTTTTTTACCGATCCATAAAAAGAACCATGGCGCGGCGCGCGGGCAGGTTTGGTAGCTTTACGGCCCGATTTATAAGGTTATCGGAATATAGTTAGCCAATTGTTCGCTTAATCAACGATTTGGCTGCCATTTTTCGAACTGATGCCAACCCGGAGGGCGGGTCGATGAAACCGCCCGTGGAATGACCCCTGGAGGTTCCCGCATGATCAAGCCCGTCGGATCCGACACTCTGCACCCCTTGTTCGTCTATGACCCGGATGCGCACGACGCGCTGTCCCACGAAGCCGAGAGCATGCCTTCGCTGTTGATCAGTTCGCAGGCGGCCGGCAACGCGGTCATGATGGGCGCGGGTTACTTCAACCCGCTGACCGGTTTCATGAACGTCGCCGACGCAATGGGCGCGGCGGAGAAGATGACGCTGACCGACGGCTCGTTCTTCCCGGTTCCCGTGATGTGCCTGGTCGAGAGCACCGAGGCCATCGGCGACGCCAAGCGCATCGCGCTGCGTGATCCGAACGTCGAAGGCAACCCGGTCCTCGCCGTCATGGACATCGACAAGATCGAAGAAGTGACCGACGAGCAGATGCAGACGATGACCGAGAAGGTCTACCGCACCACTGATCCCGAGCATCCGGGCGTTGCCGCATTCAACTCGCAGGGCCGCATCGCTGTCTCGGGCGCGATCCAGGTGCTGAACTTCTCGTACTTCATCACCGACTTTCCGGACACCTTCCGCACCGCGGTCGAGATCCGCAACGAGATCCAGGAGCGTGGCTGGAAGAAGATCGTCGCCTTCCAGACCCGTAACCCGATGCACCTCGCGCACGAAGAGCTGTGCCACATGGCCATGGACCGTCTCGGTTGTGACGGCCTCGTGATCCACATGCTGCTCGGCAAGCTCAAGCCGGGCGACATCCCTGCGCCGGTGCGCGATGCCGCGATCCGCAAGATGGTCGAACTGTACTTCCCGCCGAACAGCGCCATGGTCACGGGTTACGGTTTCGACATGCTGTACGCCGGACCGCGCGAGGCCGTGCTGCATGCCTACTTCCGCCAGAACATGGGTGCGACGCACTTCATCATCGGCCGCGACCACGCCGGAGTCGGCGACTACTACGGTGCCTTCGATGCACAGACGATCTTCGAAGACGAGGTGCCGGCCGGTGCGCTCGAGATCGAGATCTTCAAGGCCGATCACACCGCGTGGTCGAAGAAGCTCAACCGCGTCGTCATGATGTGCGAAGCGCCGGATCACCAGAAGGACGATTTCGTCCTGCTGTCCGGCACCAAGGTGCGCGAGATGCTGGGCAACGGCGTCGCGCCGCCGAAGGAATTCTCGCGTCCTGAAGTCGCGCAGATCCTGATCGACTACTACCAGTCGCTGAACTGAGTCGGTCTGCCCGCTGAGGCATAATGAAGCCCGCTCACACGAGCGGGCTTTTTTGTTGGCGGAACATGAACAAGCACTACGAGATCCTCGATAGCGAGATCCTTTCCGACCGGTTCTTCAAGCTCACACGCTACCGTCTGCGCCACGGCAGCTTCGACGGCGGTTGGTGCGACGAGATCGTGCGTGAACGCATCGAAGACATCGCCGCGGTATCGGTCCTGCTGTTCGATCCCGATCGTGACGAGCTGGTGCTCGTCGAGCAGTTCCGTGTCGGCATGATGGGGCTCAGCGATCCGCCGTGGGCGATCGAGACCGTATCGGGTTTCTGCGATACCGCGCACGAGTCGCCCGAGGAGGTCGCGCGGCGCGAGGTCGTCGAAGAGACGGGCTGCACCCTGCGTGCGCTGACCCACATCGGTGAGTTTCACGTCAGCCCCGGTATGACCGTCGAACGCATCAATCTTTACTGTGGCTGGGTCGATGCCAGTACGGCGGATGGCATCCATGGCCTGCCACACGAAGGCGAAGAGATCCGCGTCGTCACGCTGCCGCGCAGCGAAGCGGTGGACGCGCTGTTCGGACGCCTCAACACCACCAGCATCATCATGACCTTGCAGTGGCTGGAAGCACACCGGGAACAGCTGTTGACCGGGTGGGGTTGGACCGCCGCGAGCGGCAGTTAGGCACGGCGCACACGGCGTGCAAACCCACGGCGTTCGCCGACTGGGCTGGGTAAGGCGTGAGGCGCTACGTCGGTGATGTCCGAGCCAACGATACGCTTCACTGTCTGGCCATGTGCCGGCACCACCTGGAAGACAGCTGTCATTTTTTTCCGCTGGCGAGGCAGCAGCGCACCCGTGTCTGACGGAGATGCCACGCTCACGGCGTTTCGTCGCATGAACTATGCGTCGCCGTCACCGGCGGGTGGGGTGAACCGTCGCTAATCGACGGCGATCACGCGCAGATCGATCTGGCGGTCTTCGCTGCGCCGTGTCTGCACGTGACGGCCGAAGGCATTGCGGCTGTCGTCGTCGCTGCCGCCGAT
>JAGRHA010000007.1 GCA_020445205.1 Gammaproteobacteria bacterium | reverse complement strand
GATTTTCAAGCCCGCGAAAGCCTACAGCGGCAGGGTCTGGGCGGCGCCGTCGTCATCGGCGGCGAACTCCTGCTCGCGCAGGCGCTCGACGAGTTGCTCCATCTCCGCCAATTCGTGCTCGGGCATGCCGAACACCAGATAGCGTTCGGTGAGGCGCAGCAGGTTCTCAAGCTGTTCGCAGCGCTCGTGCATGCGCAACAGCCAGTGGGCCACATACTGCGGGTCTTCCCCGCGCGTCCGCATGGCGTCGGCGGCGGCGAGCGCATCGGCCAGGGTCACGGCCATCATCGGCGCCCCCATCAGAACTCTCCTTCGTGCTGACGACGCAACTGCTGGCTCTGGCGACGCAGCAGGTGTCGAATCAGCAGTTCGCGGTCGGATTCGCGGATATGGGTGAATTCAATGCGCGCGAGCTGCGCGAACGGCTGCGCCGGGTCGTCTGCGGCGGCCGGCTCGGTGTCGATGACCGTGCCGTAGATCATGAGCCCGGTGAACGACGGGAACAGCAGCATGCGGATCTCGAGCGCCGTGCCGGGTTCGAAGACTTCGTCGACACCCACGCACATGCCGCCCGCGCTGAGGTTCGCGGGCACGGCGTGTTCGGCGTGGAACTCGGGCTCCTGAGTGATGAAGGCGCGACCGATGACCTCGATCTTCTGGTCGATCGCACGCAGGTACGCGGCCAGGTCGGCGTCGCGGTTTTCGATCCGGCGCAGGCTCATCGACATCTGGGCCGTGATCGCGGCCAGGCTCGACATGACCGTGAAATTGCCGGCGAGATCGTGGTCGAGTTCGTCGAATCGGCGGTCGAGCTCGTCGGCCGGCACGCGGCGCAGACTCAGACGCACGGTGTCGTCGACACGGAAATAGTTGCGCCGTTCCTCTGCCCCACCGGCTTGCTGGCCATCGCGACTCATCTGCTACCCCTGTTCATTGGTCCGGTGCGCCCTGCAGCGCGTCGAGGTTGCCGAGATCCTGGTCGATACCGCGCCGCAGGATCAGTTCGACACGGCGGTTCTTGGCGCGGTTCTGCGGCGTGCTGTTGTCGACGAGCGGCTGGGTGTCGGCGAAACCCTGCACCACCACGCGGTCTTCGGCGATATCCTTGTTGCGCAGCAATGAATGCAGCACGGTCACGGCACGCGCCGACGACAACTCCCAGTTAGAGCGGAAGCGACCCGTGCTGATCGGAATGTTGTCGGAATGACCGGCGACCGTGATCTGGCCCGGCTTCTTCGCCAATACGGCGCTGATGCGATCCATGACCTCGTGGAAGGCCGGGTCGAGGCGCGCGCTGCCGGAGCCGAACGAACCCTTCTCCTGCACACGCACGATGATCTTCTGGTCTTCCTTCTCGAGTGTCACGAGGCCCTGTTCGACCTCGAGTTCGAGCGCTTCCTGAAGGTCGTGAAGCTGCTCCGCGAGGTCTTTCTCGATCTCCGCCTTGGCGGCTTCCATCGCGGCCTGCTTCTCCAGCTGTTCCTGCTGCATCTCGGTCGGCGGCTCGACCGGCGGTGGCGACTGCGCTTGCTCGCCCTGGCCTTCGGCCTCCTTCATCTTGAGATGTTCTTTCTGTTCGTCGCTGGTTTCCTGGCGGATCTCGGTGATCACGGCCTGTTCGGCGACCGTCGGGCTCCATTCCTGCTTGATCACGCTCACGCCCATGACGATCTCCGACGCCGGGATCTCGCGCTGTACACCGAACGCATCTTTCATGGATTCAGCCATCTTCTTGAAGCGCACGGCATCGATCGTCGCGAACGACAACAGCAGGACGAAGAAGCACATCAGCAGCGACATCAGGTCGGCGAACGTCCCCATCCACGGGGGCAGGCCAGCTTCGCATTTGGGACAACCGTCGGCCATGGTTCAGTCTCAGCCCTGCTCCGGCCGTTTCTTGGGCGGCAGATAGGTGCTGAGCATCTGTTCGAGTACTTTGGGGTTCATGCCTTCCTGGATACCCGAGATCGTCTCCAGGATCAGGCCCTTGTTGGTCTGTTCGAGCTCACTCGCACGCGCGAGCTTGTCCGCCAGCGGCTGGGCGAAGGCATTGGCGATGACGGCACCGTAGAGCGTGGTCAGCAGCGCCACGGCCATGGCTGGCCCGATGGCGGCCGGATCAGACATGTTGGCGAGCATCTGCACCAGACCGACCAGGGTACCGATCATGCCCATCGCGGGCGCCATGGTCGCCATGTTCTTGAACATGCGCTGGCCGACCTCGTGACGCTGGATCGTCAGGTCGATGTCCTTGCTCAGCATCTTCTGCACCAACGCTGGATCGTGACCATCGACGCACAGGCCGATGCCCTTCTTCATGAAGGTGTTGCTGATCTCCTGACCTTCGAGCGCCAGCAAGCCGTTCTTGCGCGCGATGTCGGCCAACGCGACCGCTTCCTCGATCAGTGTCTTCGGGTCGTCGACCTTGTAGAGAAACGCCTTGATGCCGATCGCGAACGAACCGAGGAAGTCCGCGAGCGAGACCTGCATCAGGGTTACCATGAAGGTGCCGCCGACCACGATCAATGTCGACGGCACGTCGACAAAGATCATCACGTCGCCACCCGTGGCGATGGCGCCGATAATGATGCCGAAGCCGCCGAGCAGACCGACGAGCGTAGCAATATCCACGAATAGACCTCCTTACAACCCACACCACCGGCACGACTCCGGCGTGGGTGACGATGTCTCGGATAGCGGATGAAGGGTCGAGAACTTTAGTTGTATTGAGCCAGGATAAGACGATGATCCAACGCGACAAAAACGTCATGGTGACCGGTTGTTCGAGTGGTATCGGGCGCTGCGTGGCGCTCGGCTTGCGTGATCGCGGTTACCGGGTGTTCGCCACCGCGCGCACGCCGCACGACCTCGAACAGCTGACGTGCGAAGGCTTGCACGCCGTCGCGCTACACCTCGACGATCCCGACTCGGTGCGAGCCGCTGCGCAGCAGGTGCTCGAGGCCTGTGACGGTCACGTCTACGGACTGTTCAACAATGGCGCCTATGGCCAACCCGGTGCCGTCGAAGACCTGCGTTGGGAGGTTCTGGAGGCACAGCTGCGCACCAACCTGCTCGGCTGGCACGAACTCACCCGATTACTGCTGCCGGGGATGCGTCGCGCGGCGGCCGGTCGCATCATCCAGAACAGCTCGGTGCTGGGTCTCGTCGCGATGCCCTACCGCGGCGCATACAACTGTTCCAAATTCGCCCTGGAAGGCCTCAGCGACACGCTGCGCCTGGAATTGCACGGCACGGGCGTGCACGTGAGCCTCATCGAGCCCGGACCGATCGTCAGCCGCTTCCGCGATAATGCCTTTGCGAAATTCCGCGAGAACATCGATGCCGAACACAGCGCGCACCGCGACAACTATCGCGCGATGATCGCGCGCCTCGAACACGAGGGCCCGACGACCTCGTTCACCCTGCCCCCCGAAGCGGTACTGGCGAAGGTCATACACGCGCTCGAGAGCCCACGCCCCAGGGCGCGCTACGCGGTCACCACACCGACCCACGCATTCGGACTGTTGCGACGCATACTCAGCACCCGTCAGCTCGACTGGCTGCTGCGCAAGGCGTCCGGTGGTGGCAGCCGCTGAAGAGCGGGCATTACTGCTGATTGAAGTAGTCGGCGAGGAACTCGCCGAAATCGCTTTGCGGCTGCGCTTCGAGACGTGCCTGTTCGGCGAGTGACGCCGCACCCTTGGCATCCAGCTCCGCAATGCGCTGCGGTGACAGCGCGCGCTCACTGAAGTAGCGATGATGCTGCTGCGACAACCGGCGGGCGAACTGATAGAAGCTTTCGCCCCGATCACGCATCTCATCGAGCATGCGTGCCGAAGGCGTGAGATCGGGAGCACGTACCTTGGCGATCTGGTCGTCTACGGCATCTTCGAACCAGGCACCACCTTCGATGCCATCGAGGACTTCGCAGATCGGCAGCATCGATTCGAGGATCTCGAGTGCCCAGGCGCGCATCGGCAAGCGCACGCCGCGATGCTGCAGCATGAGGCGCGGTTCGCGCCCACGGTGCGCCACATCAAGCAGGTTGCGGTCGATCTCGTGCCGTTCACAGGCATCGATGACGGGGCTGTCGGCAAGCAGACAGAACAGCAGGAACGCCTCGAGGAATCGGCCCTGCGTCTCGTCGAGACCAAGCGGGTGATAGGCATTCACGTCGAGCGAACGCAGCTCGATGTAGCGTACGCCACGCTTGAGCAACGCCAGGCTCGGCTTCTCCAGGCCCTGCAGCACCTGCTTCGGCCGCACGGTGCTGTAGTACTCGTTCTCGATCTGCAGGATGTTGGCATTGAGCTGGCGGTAGTCGTCGCCGGAACGCACACCGATCGCCTGCCACGCCTCCACCGGAGTCAGGGTCGCCCGCAACAGGCTTTCGGCGTAGCACTGTACATCGTCGTAGCAGGCCTTGATGCCGAGGCCCTCTTCGCGGCTGTTCTGATAGCCGATGTCGCCCATGCGCAGCGACGTCGCATGGGGCGCGTAGTGCGTGCTTTCGTCGAATGACGGCAGATTGGTCGCCTTGCCAAGGAAGAACGATTTGCACAATGCGGGCGAGGCGCCGAACAGGTAGGGGACGAGCCAGCCGTAGCGTTGCAGGTTGCGGATCTGACCCATGAACAGGCGGTCACGGTAATCGCGCAGGCCGCATACCTGGCCATCGATCTTGCGCAGTACCGGCCACAGGTCCTCGTTGAGCGACCAGTTGAAATGTACGCCCGCGATCACCTGCATCACGTGACCGTAGCGGTGACCGAGGCCGACCCGATAGACGTGTTTCATGCGCCCGGCGTTCGACGACCCGTAGCGTGCGATCGGTATGTTTCCCTCGCCCGCCAGAACACACGGCATGCTCGTCGCCCACAGCATCTCTTCGTCGAGCCGCGGGTAGACGTAGGCCTGCAGATCGGCGAGGTAATCGAGTGCCGCACCGACGCTACCCAGCGGCGGCGTGATGAACTCCATCAGCGCCTCGGAGTAGTCGGTCGTGATGTCCGGATGGGTCAGCGCCGACCCGAGCGCGATCGGATGTGGCGTCATCGCGATACCACCGGTGGCGGCCACACGGAGACTTTCTTTCTCGAGGCCGAAACGTCCCTGGTGCAGGAGGCGGATGTCGGCGTCGCCGGCGAGACGAGCAAGCCGAACCTGAACTGAGTCGAGCAAGGGAATCCCCAAAGCGGTGCAATGGCGCGGAGTATAGCGCGCACGGCCGGCGCTCAGGCTGCCGCCGTTTGCGATCCCCCGCATCGTGGGCGATCATTATGCTCATGCGATCCCGAATGCCGATCATCGTTCTCGCCGGACTTCTGTGCCTGCTCCCGATAGCGCCGGTGCACGCCGAGTCCACCGCAGGCAACCGCGCGTTGCGCCTGTGGGAGCAGCTCGACACGCGCAAACTCAAGCTCCATTCCAAAGCCGCCCTGGTGGCCGACCGCTTCGGCAACACGCTCTACGAACGCCATGCCGACGAGGCCATGCCGATCGCATCGGTGACCAAACTCATGACGGCGATGGTCATTCTCGACCGCAAGCTGCCGATGGACGAACTGATCACGATTACCAAAGAGGATCGTGACCTGCGGCGCATGACCGGATCTCGGCTCGGACCCGGCGCTCGCCTGACGCGCGGCGAACTGCTGACGCTCGCCTTGATGTCGTCCGAAAACCGTGCCGCCGCGGCACTGGCACGTACCTATCCCGGCGGCACGGAGAATTTCGTCCGCGTGATGAATGCCAAGGCCAAGCTCATGGGCATGAGCGAC
Organism: Gammaproteobacteria bacterium; assembly: GCA_020445205.1. GTDB lineage: Bacteria > Pseudomonadota > Gammaproteobacteria > Chromatiales > Chromatiaceae > Thiosocius. Next base: position 23,233 of record JAGRHA010000007.1, on the reverse strand, counting down.
ACGCACTTTCGCGACCCGGCCGGTCTCGATGCCGGCAACGTGGCGTCTGCTCGTGACCTCGGACGCATGGTGTTCGCGGCGATGCGGTACCCCGCCATCCAGGAAGCCACCACGCGGTCACACCTCGACGTCAGGCCGCTCGCCAAGCGCGGGCCGTTGCGCTACGTCAACACGAATCGCCTGCTGCGCAGCGATGACTGGGAAATCCAGATCAGCAAGACCGGCTACATCAACGAAGCCGGCCGCTGCCTCGTCATGCATACCGAGTTCGACGGCACGCCGACGGTGGTCGTATTGCTGAACTCATTCGGCAAGCTGACACCGTTTGGTGACGCCAACCGCGTGCGCAAATGGATTGAGAAAGGGGTCGATCAGCACCGGCGCAAGAGCGCGAAGACCGACCTCGCCGCCGCCAGCTGACGCACACACCGCACCGCTCAGTTCTCAGCGATTCCCGTGAGATTGTCGCGCAGACTGCGCATCGCAACCTGGACGTACGCCAGCAGGGTCTTGCTCAGATCGTCACGTACATCGGGGTCATCCATACGTTGGTAATCGGCTTGCGGTGACAGATGGTAGCGGCCGAGCTCGAGACTACTGTCGGGCGAACGGACCAGCACGCGGTCACCGCTCACGAGGGCTACGGTCTGGTCACTGCCTGACGGTTTGATCACGCCGAAGCCCGGATCCGACACCGGTAGCGCCAGCAGGTCGCGCCCCCAGCACTGGTGCACGAACGGTTCGCCGAGCAGACCGACGATCGTCGGCACGACGTCGGTCTGCGTTGCGACCACGGAATTGACTGCGCCATAGGTCTCGCGAACACCGGGCCCCATCAGCAGCAAGGGAACGCGGAAGCGCAACAGGTCGATCGGCGACACCTGCTGCGATGTCGGGAAGCCGTGATCACCGACGAGCACGAACAGCGTGTCTTTGAACCAGGGTTTGCGCGCTGCCGCGTCGAAGAACCGCCCCAGTGCCCAATCCGCATAGCGCTGTGCCGTGAGGTGGTCGTCGAGGTTGCCGAAACCCTTTACGGCCTCCACCGGCAGATCCTCTGGCAGGGCATACGGCGTGTGATTCGAAAGCGTCTGCAGGATCGCGTAGAACGGGCGCTCGCCGGACAGCTGGTCGAGTTCCTCTAGCGCACGATCGAACATGTCCTGATCCGACACACCCCAGGTCGAATCGATGAAGACCGGGTCATGCATGTCGTCGCGGCCGACGAAACGTGTCATGCCCTGGTTACGGAAGAATCCTTCCTGGTTGTCCCAGGCAAAGTGCCCGTTGTAGACGTAGACATCGTCGAACCGTTCGTGGTCGAGCAAGACCGGCAGGCCCGAGAACTGGTGTTGGCCTTCAGGCTGCTGCATCAGGTACTCGTGGCCCGGCAGGTTGGGAAAACAGGTTCCGGTGGCGAACATACCCTGGTGCGTGTGCGTACCGTTGGAAAAGAAATGATCGAACAGCAGCCCCTGCGACGCCAGGCGATCGAATGCCGGCGTGATGCCCGCGTCACTGCCGAGGGCGCCGGTGAAGGCCCCGGAGAAACTTTCCATGATGATCAGCACGACGTTGCGGGGCGGCTTCGGCAAACGCGGTAACGGCGAGTGCCGACGCAGCACGACACGCGCACCGGACGACAGCAGTTCATCGTTGTCCGTGAGCAGGGCGTCGCGTACCCGCGCTTGTGCATCGACCGCGGGCATTATGTCGAGCCACTGCGAGCCCTTGTCGTTGCTCACATCCATCGCCGCCTTGGCCAGCGTATAGCTGCCGTTCAGGGCGAGATGATTGGCGAACAGGTGCGGGCTGTGGAACGCATCGCCCCAGCGCAGCGGGGGACCGGAACGCAGTGTTCCGCGCGCACCCCACGCCACCAGGAATGTCATTGCCATGACCAACACGATACGCATAGGCAGCGGGCTGTACGGCGTACCGCTACGTGGCAGCGTTGCACGATGGGCCCACAACAGCGCACCCACGTACAGCACCCCGAGCAGTAACCACAGCAACACGTAGCGCACGACGGGGTAACCGTTCCAGATCATGCTCGATACGGTCCCGGCATCTTCGCTGAGATAGTGGAACGCGATGCTGTTCAGACGCGTGTGGAACTCGCGGTAGAACTCGGGCTCGACGACACCGGCGAAGATGACCAACAGGCCGCCGGCGGCGAGCCAGGCGATGGCGAGGCGCCGGGTGCCCAGTCCTCGCGGCAGTAGCAGCGCCATCACGAGCGGCACGCCGAGCAGACAGGTCACGATGAGGTCGAAACGTACGCCGATGAAGAAGGCACGCACGAGCTCGACAGGTGGGATGTCGGCTGCCAAGTCCGCGTTGATGTACAGCAGCAACCCACGCACCAGGGCCAGAACGACCAGCAGGCTCGCGGTATAAGCGATGAGAAACAGTGCATCACCGACGATCGGTGGGCTGCGCAGCGAGGTTGCGGATGATGTCATGTCAGAGTCCGGCACAACGCAGAACCCGGTCGCGGTTCTGTTCGGCGATATACAACGCGCCATCTGTGCCGACCACGGCCATCTGTGGCGCACGCAGGTTGCGTATCAATGTCTCGAAGCGCCCGTCGCGATAGCGGATCAGGCGGCCAAAGCGATTGCGATCCTCGGTCACGAGGATCGAACCGTCGGCGAGGCAGTTGAGAAACGCGGGATGGACGAGCTCCCCCTCGATCGCCTGCACACCGCGCGCTGTCAGATGAGAAAGGGACGACGCCCCTTTCTCGACGAACCAGATCCCGCCATCGGGTGACGCGCAGACACCTTCCGCGTTCGCCAGCGGCTCGTGCAGCACGTCGATGTCACCACTGTCGGGATCGACCCGCAGCAGGCGGCCGTCGGTCTTGCGGTCCTCGACGACGAGCAGACGACCGTCCGCGGCAAGCGCAATGCCCTCCCCCTGCTGAACGCCGTGGTAGGCGCGTGTCGCATGCCCATCGAAGGCGGTGAGGCCCGGGTCACCGATCTCACTGGTGATGAACAAGGTGTCACCGCGCCACAACAAGCCGTCGGGCTTGTCGAGCCCGCTGAGAACCACCTCGCGCCCCGTGACAGTGAACCTGACGAGTTCGCCGAGGTGACGTGTCCTCTCCAGCGTCGCATACAGCGCACCGTTGCTGTCGAACGCGAGTGCAGCGACGTTGTCGAGCCCGTCCGCTTCGATTTCGCACACCAGCCCTTTGCCCGGCAGTGGCGGGCCGAGCAGCATGAAGAGCACGAATGCAGCGACTGCCAGGACGGCAGCGAGTGTCAGGTAGAGTCGTCTGCGACGAAGCGGCACCGTGAAGACCCTGCGGTCGTGGGCCGTGCGCCAACGCCGTCAAAGTGGATGATGCGCGCAGTCTGTGTGACGCCTCTTAACTCAGCCTTAAAGCGGCCGTGCGGCGGTTCTGTTGCGGGGAATGAAACCGGGAACCACCCCACGCTGACCAGCGCCGTGAACAGGGTGTGCGAGCGCGGCGACGATGTCGCCGCGTCGCTGTAATCAATTCAGCTGTGCGGTTCTGGGACGTTGCGCGACGATCTGGTCGGACAGGATGTTGGCCGACTCTTCGAGCATGATGCGCTGGATACCTTCCTTGTCGTCGTCCTTGTCCGTGTCGGCGACGTCATCTTCTTCCTTTTCGTCGTCGAGGCTCGCAAGCGGCGCAAGGCCACGGAAGGCACGCAGGCGGTTGCGCCGATCCAGGCGTGCCTTTTCACGCTCGTCCCATTCTGCACGGCGCACCGCTTCGCGCAGCGAAACGGTCTTCTTCTCATCGAGCGAGATCAGGTCATCCTCTTCTTCGACCAGAAAGCGGAAGCCCGGGTTGTTGGCGATTCTGCGCTGCGATGCGTCGACGAGCGCCGGCACCGGGGCCGTACCCAGCTGCGCATGTGCTGCAGGCTTGATCGACGCCCATGGCAACGCGTTGTCCAACGAGCGCTCACCGTGCTGGTTGGCACCTTTCGACGTCGGAAACACGATATCCGGTGTCACGCCCCGATGCTGCGTGCTGCCACCCTCGATACGGAAGAACTGCGCCATCGTGAGACGCAACCGACCGATGTCTTCACGGTCACGCAGGAAGCGTCCCAGATCGACAAGCGTTTGCACCGTACCCTTGCCGAACGTCGGCTCACCAAGAATCAGTCCTCGACCGTAGTCCTGGATCGCGCCGGCGAAGATCTCCGAGGCCGATGCGCTGTTGCGGTCGACGAGCACGGCCAGCGGACCGGCATACACCTGCTCGGGATCGGGGTCGCGCTCGACCTCGACCTTGCCGGACGAGTCGCGCACCTGCACGACCGGACCACGCTCGATGAACAGGCCGGTGAGTTCGGTCGCTTCCGACAACGAGCCACCCCCGTTGCGGCGCAGGTCGATGATCACGCCGTCGACATGTGCGGCCTGCAGTTCATCCAGCAACCTGCGCACATCGCGCGTCGTACTGCGGAAATCATCCGCACCGGCAGCCTGACCGGCGAAATCGCGATAGAAAGCCGGTATCTCGATCACGCCGACCTTGACGCCTTTGCTGGGCTCGATGATCTCGCTCTTCGCCGCCTTGTCCTCGAGTTTGATCTCGTCGCGCACCAGCACGACCTCACGCGTGCGCCCACCCACACCCTGGCTCTTGGGCAGGATGTTGAGACGCACGGTGCTGCCTTTCGGGCCACGGATCAGGTCGACGACGTCCTGCAGACGCCAGCCGATCACGTCTTCCATTTCGCCATCGCCGTCCTGACCAACGCCGACGATACGGTCGCCACCGCCGAGTTCACCGCTGCGTTCGGCCGGGCCACCCGGCACGGTGCTCTGGATCTCGGTGAACTCGTTGGTGCTGCGCAGCACAGCGCCGATGCCTTGCAGCGACAGGCGCATGCCGATATCGAAGTTCTCCGCCAGACGTGGCGACATGTAGCTGGTATGAGGTTCGACACTGAGCGTGAACGCGTTGATGTAGGCCTGGAACACGTCCTCGGCATCCATCTGGCTCACGCGTCGTGAAATGCTTTCGTAGCGCTTCGACAGGGTGTCGGTAATCTCGGTCTCGGCCTTGCCGGCCAGACGCAGCGACAGGATGTCGTTCTTCACTCGCTTGCGCCACAGGTCATCGAGTTCCGCATCGTCGACGGCCCAGTCTGCCTCGCTGCGATCGAACTGATATTCCTCATCGACATCGAAATCGAACTTGTTCTTTTTCAGCAACGCCATCGCGTAGTCCACGCGCTGTTCGACGAGCTCACGAAAGCGGCGGAAGATGGTGAACGCAGGGTCGAGCTTGCCGGTACGCAGGCTGTCGTCGAGTTGCAGGCGATAGCGCTCGAAGGCGGCAATGTCTCTGGCGGTGAAGAAACTGCGGTTGGCGTCGAGCGACTCCAGATAACGATCGAACATCTCGATCGACATCTCGTCATTCACTTGCGGTTTGCGGTAATGGAATTTCTCCATCACCTGCGTGATGATCAGGGCCGTCTGCCGCTGTTGCGAATTCGCCTGCAGCTCGTCTATCGATACCGTGACCGGTTTCGCGGCCAGCGATCCGGCCAGCAGGCAAACGATCGAGGCCACACAGCTCGTGATCCGCCGTTTCATATCTCTCACCCTCTCCAGCGCACAGGCTCTGTCGTCCCGTGCTGCGTCATCTTAGGCACCGACAATGCCGCACAAACACTTGATCGGCAACCACTTGAGCACCTGAACCACGCCGTCGGCCTGCGTCGGCCAGACGCAATTTTCGCTGCGCCAGGGGCGGCACCGCAAACATCCAAAACCGTCGATTTGACGGGGGATTACGCGGACCTGATCGGCTGCCGGAGTCCGATCACCAGGTCGAGGTACTCGGGCGACCCGGGCCCCAGCAAGCCATGGCGGATCAGAAAATCGATGACCACCAAGTTGCAATTTAGCTTGAAATCGTCGGTATCTCTCACGATCCTGGCGACTTCGTCGATGTGCAACAACATAAATTCCTCGACTTCGCCGTCCGTGTTGCGCGGTACGAAGTCCGCGGGCAGCTCGAGGTCGTAGCAGTACAACACGTCGCGCCGCAGTCCACGCTGGGCGACCCGGTTGTACGACACTGCGCCGACGGCGATTGCCCGCTGCACCAGCGGTGCCGGCACGGCCGCCTCTTCGGCACATTCCTTGGCGAGGTTGTCTTCGAGCGCCATACCGTAGGGCAAGCCGCCGGCGACCATGTTGTCGAGCGCCCCCGGGAACAACAGCCTGTCACGCGCACGGCGACCGAGCCACATGTGGACGCCGTCGTCACGGCGGACGAAGCCATTGAGGTGCTGGCCGTAGGAGCGCACACCGAAATACGCCGCCGCCGCACGATCGATCACACACAGCGCCGCGTCGCGACCGGCGGCGGTCACCGCATAGGGTTCTCCCATGTAGGGCGATGTCACGCCACTGCCGGCGAGCGCGCGTGCAACGGCATCGAGCGCCTCGCTGCGCGGCGTGAATCCGTTGAGTCCGTCGACCAGATCGACACGATCCTCGCTCACGTTGAAGACAGCGGGAAAGCGCGTTAGTTCACGCGCGAACGCGGGCCGCAGCCAGCCCACCACCTGCCCATCGACCCGCCAGGGCAGAAACACTTCCTGCAGCGGTGGATTGCAGGCCGCGATGTGACGGTAGAAGGTCGTCATGTGTTATTCGGCCAAGCGGGCGGCACTCACGGCCGCGCCGTAGCGCCGTGCCGTGGCCAGATCCATGGGACCGAAGCGGGTGCGCAACTGGGCCTTCTGCCCGGCCTGCAAGGTCATGCCCAGCGGCGCTACGGCCTGACGGCGGATGCTGTCACCCGATCGCGGTCCCAGCGTGACCTCGATATCGCGCACGGCCACCTTGGTGTCGTTGCTGACGTTGACTACCAGGTATCCGTCCTGCGTGAGTCCCAGCGCGGTCGACAGGTAGCGTCCGGGATTCGCTTCGAGATCCAGCTTCGCCAGCTGCACGCCCGCGCGCTGACCGACCGCGGACTGTGACGTCGCCGCCTTGCGCAGATAGCCGACGGCCTGCGCACGCTCACCCTGCTCCGCGCTGACCAGGCCAAGGCCGTAATAGGCCTCGGCGGTCGGCAGCAGCTCGGCGCTGCGACGCAGGTCTGCGGCGGCCCCGGCGTCGTCGCCGCTGAGGCGCCTTACGACACCGCGCGCCAACAAGGGCCGGAAATAGCCAGGGTTCAGCGCCACGGCCCGGTCGAGATCCTTGTACGCTGCACGGGTGTCCTTGCCCATGGCTTTGATCTCACCGCGCAGGGTGTAGAACGCCGCCTCGTCGGGCTCGATGCGCAGCGCCTCGTCGACCTTGCGCAGCGCGGTCGCACGATCGTCTGCTGCGAGCGCCTTCTTCGCCGTGTCGTACGCTGCGTATGCGGGCTTGTTGCGTTTGATCCGGGCGATCGCGCGTTGGTAACGCGCGCGGCCAATCTCTCCGCCTGGATTACCGAGCTCGGTGAGCAGGCGCCGGTTGTCCTGCACACGTTCCGGCGACGGTGGGTGACTCGCGAACAGACCGTCGAGCCAACCCGGCGCCTCATCGCCCGCGAGCCGCACGAAGGTTTCCTGCAGCGATACCGCGGCAGCGGGGTCATACCCGGCACGCACCATGTATCGCATGCCGTACAGATCCGCCTCGGTCTCGTCGTCGCGGCCGAATTTCTGGTTGGTCAGCTGCGCACCGAGGTTGGCACCGAGCATACCGATATCGCTGTAACCCGAGTCGCCGAGCGCGATACCCGCAGCGATCAGCGCACCCTGCAAGAATACGCCGCGTTCCATCGACTGCGCGCTGTGACGCGCGGCCGCATGCACGATCTCGTGCGCAAGCACGGCCGCCAGTTCGGCCTCGCTATCGAGCTCCGCGAGCAGCCCACGGTTGATCGATATCTTGCCGCCCGGCAAGGCCCAGGCGTTCGGTGTGGCGTCGTTGATGATGCTGAACTCGTACGGCAACTTGCGATCACTGACTGCGGCCAGCCGCTCGCCGACGGATTGCACATAGTGCGTCAGCTCGGGTTCGAGCACGTAGTCACCGCCCTGTGCCTGACGATAGGGTCCGTAGTTCTTCTGCCCGATCGACAGTTCCTGCTGTTCGGAAACGAACGCGAGCTCGTTCTGCCCCGTAACGGGATTCACGGCGCAACCGCCCAACAACAACAGCGACGCAAGTTGCAGCGCTGCGAGCTGGAATAAGGTGGATTTCAGCCTCATTGTCGGTTCCTTGCCACGGCCGCGTCATCTCTGTAAGCCACGGCTACAGAAGGGGCGGCCAAATTCGCCAAATCGTCACGAAGATCGCACGTTACCGGCAACGATTGCGACAATCTTCCACACAAAGACGGCAGATCCCATTGTTCGAAGTGCGCAAGCACGAATCGTCGCAGGTGCCCGTCGATCTTCAGACTGCGGCGCCTGGTTTCAGGTTCCTTTTTCACCGCGTTTGATCTCGTCCCATGCCGCATCGAGCTGGTCGAGCGTCAACATGCTGAGATCAGCGACACCACGCTCGCGCAGCAAGTTCTCGATCGCGCGGAACCGGCGTTCGAACTTCTCGCTCGCCGCACTCAGCGTCTGCTCGGCGTCGAAACCGAGCAACCGTACGACGTTGACCATCGCGAACAGCAGGTCGCCGAGTTCATCCTGCAGGCTCGCGCGATCGGATGAAGACCAAACCGCCTCGATCTCGGCGAGTTCTTCGCGCGTCTTGTCGAATGCTCCGCGTGCGTCAGGCCAGTCGAAACCCACGCGCGCGGCGCGGCGCTGCAACTTCTCGGCACGGATCAATGCCGGCAACGCGCGCGCGACACCGTCCATCTGACTCGTCGGCGTCGCTGGTTCGCGCGCCGCGCGCTCCTCAGCCTTGCCGCGCTCCCATGCCTCGCGCAACTGCTGTTCGTCGTCGAAGCGCGCATCGCCGAACACGTGCGGATGGCGGCGCAACATCTTGTCGCCGATGCCGCGCGCCACGTCGTCGAAGGTGAAGTGGCCATCTTCCTCGCCGAGGCGGCTGTAGAACACCACCTGAAACAGCAGGTCGCCGAGTTCGGCGCGCAGTTCGTCCATGTCCCCGCGCTGGATGGCATCCGCGACCTCGTAGGCCTCTTCCAGCGTGTACGGCACGATCGTGGCGTAGGTCTGACGCAGGTCCCAGGGACAACCACGCTGTGGATCACGCAACTGCGCCATGATGTCGAGCAGGCGCTGCATCGCGTCCATCAGCGCCCCTCCTCGGCCGGGTCGAGCAGCTCGGGACGGTCGTTGCGCGGGCTGTTGACCGCGCGCGACACGGCGAAGATTTCGAGCTCGGGCATCGCCTGCGCGGCCATGAGCGTCTCGATCGGGCCGGCCTTCTGCGCTTGCGTGTCGAGCCACAGATCGAACGACTGCGGGGCGACGACGACCGGCATGCGGTCATGCACGGGACGCACCTGGCTGTTGGCTGCGCGCACCAGGATCACGCAGCTCTCGAGTTCGTTGCCCTGATCGTCCTGCCAGTGTTCCCACAGTCCGGCCAGTGCCATGGGTGCACGATCGCGCGCACGCAGTACGTAAGGCTGCTTTGCGTCCCCCAGTGCACGCCACTCGTAGAAACCATCGGCCGGGATCAGGCAACGTCGGTAACGGAAGGCATTGCGGTACGCCGGTTTGTTGGCGACTGTCTCGGCACGCGCATTGATCATGCTGTAGCGTGGATCGGGTCCTTTCGACCACCCCGGCACGAGCCCCCAGCGCAACAGGACCATCTCGCGCCGACCCGCCGCGCTCTCGCGCACCACGGGCACGGGCTGGCTCGGGGCGATGTTGTAGCGCGCTGCGAGCAGCGGCATCGGCATCTCACCGAACAGCTGCGTCAGCGTGTCCGCCGTGGAATGCAGGAAATAACGGCCGCACATGCCCGGAGATCCGCGTCAACCGCCCGGCAGCGAGATACCGGTGACCTTCTTGTACAGGCTGACCGCGTACGAATCGGTCATGCCGGCGACGAAATCGGTCAGCAGCAACAGGCGCAGGTAGGGGTCGTCGACCGGCACGCGTGCCGGACCTATGAACTGCTCCGGCACGAGCCGGATCAGCATGCGGCTGCGCGGCGATGCGCGCTCACCGTGCTCGGCGACATCGTCGACAACCTGCGAGAAACGCTCGAGCAGGTCGCTCACGACCTGGAAACCGGCGGCCTGGATGCTGACCACCTCGGGCGCACAATAGATGCGTTGCGCCGCACAGTCGACGAGTGCATCGAGTGCCGCCGACATCGGCAGGCAGTCGAGCAGCGGCACGTCGAAATGCCCGGCCAGCATCGCCGCTTCGTTGTCCATGAAGCAGTCGACGGTCGCACTCACGACCTCGTTGATGACCTTGGCGCGCAGGAATTCGACACGGTCCTTGCGGTCACGGATGTGTTCGAGGCGCGGGCGCTGACGTTCGGGGTCGGAAACCAGCGGCCAGAACAACGCGAGCACCTCATCGTAGGTGAAGTGACCGAGGCGGTAGCCGTCTTCGATATCGATGACGCGGTAGCTGATGTCATCGGCCGCCTCGACCAGGAACGCCAGCGGGTGCCGGCACCACATCGCATAGTGACTGTCGCGCGGAATCAGGCCGACCGTCTCGGCCACGCTCGTGAACGCCTCGCGGTCGGCGGCCGTGAACCCCTGCTTCTTTGCGCTGACACCGTCGTAGCGACTGCCGCCCAGCCAGGACTCGCGCGGGTACTTGGTGAACGCCGCCAGGGTCGCGCAGGTCAGCTGCAGGCCGCCGGCGTTATCCGGGTTCTGCAGCCGTGTGACGATACGGAAGCCCTGCGCATTGCCCTCGAACGACAGGAAATCCTCGGCCTGGCTGCCGCTGAGCATGGCCACGCGACGCGCGCCGTATTCCGCCGTGTGCGCCCAGTGGCGGATCGCGTCTTCGCCGGAGTGGCCGAACGGCGGGTTGCCGATGTCGTGCGACAAGCAGGCGGCGGCGACGATGGCGCCGAAATCGGCGGCTTCGAAGCCTTCGAGTGCATGGCGCGCGATCACGCGCTCACCGACCAGGGTGCCCAACGAACGGCCGATGCTCGACGCCTCGAGGCTGTGCGTCAGGCGCGTGCGCACATAATCGACCTTGGACAGCGGAAACACCTGCGTCTTGTCCTGCATGCGCCGGAACGCCGACGAGAACACGACGCGATCGAAGTCGCGCTGAAAGTCGGTACGGGCTGACGACGCCCGCGGCGCCTCGAGTGACCCGAGCCGGGCCCGCGCAAGCAACTGCTGCCACTGCATAGCTGACGAATTACCGAAGCAGGTCCATGGACAGGGTGGCGACGACTGTAACACTGCCTCAGCAGCCACAACACAGTGCAGGAGGACACCAGGCGCGCCCCCTGCCCGGCACACCTACCCCAGGACATTGGCGCCTGCCCCTGATCACCTGCCCCTGATCACCCGCCCCTGGTCACCCGCCCCTGGTCACCCGCCCCTGGTCACCCGGCACCCGGCTCACCTCATAACCTAAATCATGAAAGCAAATAAAATTTGTTTATTAGGCCCATCTAACGTACAATTTGCGACCGAATTTGGCGGCACGAATTACCGGCCGCGCTGCACCCGTTCAAGCAGTTCCGAGCGGCTTTGTACCGGTCAGTCCAAGGCGATCTGCGGGCTGCCCCCGACAGGACCCACCGGTCACCGACCGAATCCAGGAGTCTTTCGACGTGAAGCTACGCGAAACGGTTTTTGTCGCCGCGCTGATGATCGGCGCGACACCGGCCCTCGCGGCCGAGCCCGCCCCCGGCCAATTCAAGATCCACACCGTCGCGCGCGAAGCGATTGCGCTGACGGTGTCGTTCGCCGGCACGGTTTCCGCGGACAAGACCCTGCAGCTCAGCGCACAGATGCCCGGTCGCGTCATCGCCATCGCCGGCAAAGAGGGCGACGCCTTCGCCGCGGGCACCGTGCTGGTGGAGATCGATGACACCGGACTGCTCGCACGCCTCGAATCGGCAATCGCCAACCGCGACGCGGCGGCCGCCGACATCCGCAACGCGCGCATCCAGCTCGAACGCGAGCTGTACTCGCCGCGCTCGAACTCCGCGGGTTCCGCACCCGGCGGCATGGGGATGCCGGCGATGATGGACCAGATGTTCACGAGCCCGATGCAGAACATGATGGGCATGCGCAGCCACGGCACCGAACGCACCTCCGACCTCGTCGGCGCCGAAACGCGCGTGGCGCAGGCAACGACACGCTTCAAGTCGGCCGAAGCCAACATCCGCGAGATCGAATCGCTGCTGCGCGACACCAAGGGTGTCGCCGAGTTCGGCGGTGTGATCCAAAAGGTCCACGTCGAGGTCGGTGACACCGTGCAACCCGGACAACCGCTGCTCGATTTCAGCGAATCGGCCAAGCTCATCGTCGAGACCGACCTGCCCGTGCGCCTGAGCCGCACGTTGCTGCTTGGCCAGCCGCTCGAGATCGTCAACGGCGACGAACGCTCGCTTGCCGACGTGAGCCGCATCCACCCCGTAGCCGATCCGCGCCAGAACACCGTGCGCGTCGAACTCACCCTGCCGCCGCAGTCGACGGCAACCCCGGGCCAGTATGTCGAGATCCGCGTGCCCGACAACGCCGCGCAGATGCCGGCACAGCTCACCCTGCCGAAGACGGCGATCGTGACCAAGGGCGGTCTGCCGCTGGTCTATGCGGTCGACCGCGAGGGTCGCGCGCGGCTGCGCGTGGTACGCCTCGGCGGCGCACCCAACGACGACACCGTGGTGGTTCTGTCGGGCGTCAACGTCGGTGACATGCTCGTCGACCAGCCACCGCCGGGCCTGCGTGCAGGCACCCAGGTGATGCCGTTGCCCGCACCATCCGCTCAGCCGGCCCAGTAACCACGACTGCGAGGGACACCGCCGTGTCTGCAAACGACCGCAACAAGGGCGCGGCCGCCGAACTCGGCCTCGCCGGTGCGACCGCCCGCGCCTTTATTCACTCGCCGCTGTCACCGTTGCTGTTCCTGGCGATGCTCGCGATGGGTGTGCTCGGCCTCATGGCCACGCCACGCCAGGAAGACCCACAGATCTCGGTGCCGATGGTCGACATCTTCCTTGCGTATCCCGGTGCTTCGGCGGAACAGGTCGCGGCCATGGCCGTCGATCCACTCGAACGCATCATGAGCGAGATCCCGGGCGTCAAACACGTGTACTCGGCGAGCATGCGCGGCCAGGGCATCGTCACGGTGCGCTTCAAGGTCGGCGAGAAGACCGAGCCGTCGCTGGTCAAGGTGCATGACAAGCTTGCCTCGCATCTCGACCAGATGCCCTCCGGCATCCAGATGCCGCCACTGGTCAAGATCAAAGGCATCGACGACGTGCCCGTGGTCACGCTGACCCTGTGGTCACCCGAGCTCGACGGCGGCAGCCTGCGCCGTCTCGGCCTCAACCTGCTGCAGCAGCTCAAGCAGATCCCCAATACCGGGCAGGGCTTCGTGGTCGGCGGCCAGCAACAGCAGATCCGCGTCGAGATCATGCCGGAAAAGCTCTCCGGCAAGGGCATCACGAGCAGCGAGGTCATCAACGTGATCCGCGGCAGCAACGCCGAGCAGACTGTCGGCGTGTCGGAGACCGACAACATCGAATCACGCGTGTATGCCGGCAGCTTCCTCAAGTCGCCGCGCGACGTCGAAAACCTGGTGGTGCGCGTGATCGACAACACACCGATCTACGTGCGCGACGTCGCCAACGTCAGCTGGGCCAACGAAGAGGCGTCGAGTTACGTCAACCACTACACCGGACCCGCCCACGCCGGCAGCGACAGCGAAGCCGGCGACCGGCAATCGGACGGTGACCTCGCCATCACCGTCGCGATCGCCAAGAAAGAGGGCTCGAACGGGGTCACGGTCGCCAACGACATCCTCGCCATGGTCGAATCACTCAAGGGACGCCTGATCCCCGACCAGGTCGAGGTCGAAGTCACGCGCAACTACGGCGAGACGGCACAGGAGAAGGTCAACGAGCTGCTGTTCAAGCTCGTTGTCGCCACCGGCATCGTCACGATCCTCGTGTGGTACGCGCTCGGGCTCAAGCCGGCGATCGTCGTTACCGTGGTGATCCCGGTGGTCATACTCATGACGGTATTTGCCGCGTTCGTCATGGGCTTTTCCATCGACCGCGTCTCCTTGTTCGCGCTGATCTTCTCGATCGGCATCCTCGTCGACGACGCGATCGTCGTGGTCGAGAACATCTACCGACGCTGGCTCATGGCCGGCGAGCCCTCGACCGAGATCGCGGTCGATGCGGTGCGCGAGGTCGGCAACCCAACCATCCTCGCGACCTTTACCGTGGTCGCGGCACTCATGCCAATGGCCTTCGTCAGCGGCATGATGGGGCCGTACATGGCACCGATCCCCGTCCTCGGCTCGATCGCGATGATCATCTCGCTGTTCGCCGCGTTCGCCTTCACCTCGTATCTCGCGATGCGTATCCGGCCGTCGATGGCGCAGCTGGAAAAGGCCGAGCAGGCCGAACACAAGAGCAACGAGAAGCTCGACCGCCTGTTCCGCAAGGTGATCCCGCGACTGCTCGACAGCAAGCTCGCGGGCTACGGTTTCCTCGCCGGACTCGTGATCCTGTTCTTCGCCGTGTGCGCCATGTTCTACACCACGGCGGTCACAGTGAAGATGCTGCCGTACGACAACAAACCCGAATTCGCGGTCGTGATCGACATGCCCGAAGGCACCGCGTTGCCGGCCACCGCCAATATCGCGCGCGAACTTGCCGAGAAGCTGCGCGAGATCCCCGAAGTGACGGCGCTGCAGACCTATGCGGGTACCGCACGACCGTTCGATTTCAACGGTATGGTGCGTCACTACTACCTGCGCAACGACCCGTGGCTGGCCGAGATCCAGGTCCAGTTGCTGAACAAGAAGGAACGCAAGCGCACCAGCCACGACATCGCCGAGGCGGCACGCGCACTGCTCACACCGATCGCCCAGGCCGCCGGCGCGCGCATCACCGTTGCCGAGATGCCGCCGGGGCCGCCCGTGATCCAGGCCGTGGTTGCCGAGATCTACGGTCCCGATGCCGACACCCGCCGCCAGGTCGCCGGCGACATGACCGAGATCTTCGCCTCGGTCGACGGACTCGCCGACGTCGACAACTACATGAGCCAGCCGTACGAGGCGTGGCGGTTCGTCATCGACACGCAGAAAGCCTCGATCAAGGGTGTTTCACCACGCACCGTGATCGAGACGCTGTCGACAGCGATGGGAACGTACAAGATCACCGACGTGCGCGAGGGCTCGGCGCTGGAACCGACCTGGATCGTCATCGAGGCCCCGCTCGCGCTGCGCGCCAATCCAAAAGCGCTCAGCGACCTGCCGGTCCCCGGCCCGCGTGGCACGCCGCTGCCATTGGCCGAGCTCGGTCACTTCGAACGCATCGAGGAAGACCCGATCATCTATCACAAGGACCTGCGCCCCTTGGAGTACGTGGTGGGTGATGCGGTCGGCCGCCTCGGCGCACCGATCTACCCCATGATGGCGATCGACGACAAGCTGCAGGACTACACGACGCCCGACGGTGAAGTACTGTCGGGTACCATGATGGGCGTACCGGCAGACAACGGGCGCTCGACGTTCGAGTGGGCCGGTGAATGGACCGTGACCTACGAGACATTCCGCGACATGGGTGCGGCGTTCGCGGTCGCCCTGGTGCTGATCTACATGCTGGTGGTCGGCATGTTCGGCAACTTCCTCGTGCCCGCGATCATCATGGCGCCGATCCCGCTGACCCTGCTGGGGATCGTGCCGGGGCACTGGTTGGTCGGCGTGCTCACGCACACCAATGCGTTCTTCACCGCAACGTCGATGATCGGATTCATCGCCCTCGCCGGGATCATCGTGCGCAACTCGATTCTGCTCGTCGACTTCGCCATCGAAGAGATCCGCCAGGGCATCGACGTGCGCGAAGCGGTGCTGCGGTCGTGCAAAGCACGTACGCGTCCGATCATGATCACGGCATTCGCATTGATCGGTGGTGCGAGCGTGATCCTGACCGACCCGATCTTCCAGGGTATGGCGATCTCGTTGATGTTCGGCGTGTTCGTGTCGACCGTGCTGACCCTGCTGGTGATCCCGCTCGGTTGTGTCTCGGCGGCCGACAGTCTGCGCGAGATCGCCGCCGCACGCGATGCGGCAGCAGCCAAGCAACACTGACAGCCGTCGGCAGCGGGCCGCGCACCACTCATCGATGTGTGCGGCCCACCCTGAGCACATCGCGGACTCGGCAGCGCGTGCAGTGACTGCGACAATGCGTGCATGATCGACCTGTACTGCGAACGCGTCGCACCCGGACTGTTCGGCGAGCCGCTCAATGCACTGAGCAATCTCGCCTTCGTCGTGGCCGCGTGGTTAGCGTGGCGTTACGCTGCACGCATGTCGGCGCTTTCCGCCGACGTACGTCTGCTCAGCATCCTCATGGCCGCCATCGGCATCGGCAGCGCGCTGTTTCACACCTTCGCCACGCGCTGGGCGATGTTGCTCGACATCGTGCCGATCTTCGTCTTCCAACTCGCCTTCCTATGGGTCTACTGCGGCAGCGTGATCGGCATGCCACGACGTGTCCGCTGGTTTGCGGTCGTCGCGCTGTTCATCGCCGTCGCTGCGAGCCTGCCGCTGGCCGGTCATCTCAACGGATCACCGATCTACGTGCCGGCGCTGGTGACGCTGGTTCTGTTGGCACTCTGGCACCGCCGACACGTGGTTCACGAGCCCCTGCGCCTGACGTGGGCCGCGGCCCTGTTCATGCTGTCGTTGACGGCGCGTACAGCCGACCAGGCACTGTGCACGAGCTGGCCGGCCGGTACGCATTTCGCGTGGCATCTGCTCAATGGTGCCGTGCTGTTCTTCGCAATCACCGCGTTGATCACGGCACGCGGACCATCACACACAGGCGTGAACGCGCGACATCCCACCTGACAGGTATTTGTCTACATCACGGAAGACAAGGGCGGGCCAACGGTGCGATGCAGACCTGGCCGACAAGCGTGCTCCGTCGCAGAGATCCAGTCGATGCGGTCATCGCGAATCGCTACCGCGCAACGACGTGAGGTGTGCGAACGCCGCCTGCGCGCTGATGACGTCACCTAGCCCAGGCCTCTCGCGGCACGCACCGCGCATTGAGACATGCCGCGGACACCTTTGCCCGTTCGCCGCAAGATGCCGTCGTCAATGCAACGAGGGCGGTGTCGTGCCGAAGCAGTTGTGCGCCAGTACGGTACGCAGTGCGCCGTCCGATTCCACGCCTGCCGCACTCGCGAGTTGATCGCGCATATCGTCGATTTCCGCCTGCAGATGTGCACGCTGCGTACTGTCGAGTGTGGGAACGAGGACCACGATGAGTTTGACGATACCTTCGCGAATGCGCTGCGCCTTGTCCACGAGTTGCGGTGCACGCCCTCGCTGCCGGCCCCACCAGTCGACGAGCAAACTGGCGACGGCGTCGTTGCCGTCACCACTGCGCAGCTTCTGCAGCAAACCGGCCTGCTGGCTTTCACGATAGACGAGCCAGTCCGCGGCGAGATCCGGCAGTTCGCCGACCAGTCGTTCGACCAGACGCAGCTGTTCAGTCGCGAGGTCACCGGTCCAACGTTCGATTCGATCGACGTAGCGTTCGACACGCCGCTGTTCGCGTCGCGCGGGATCCGGATCGAGAAAGTCGTCGCGGTAATCGGCGGTCTGCTCGTCGAATCTCGCGCGCAATATTTCGAGCTGTTCCGCCGAGGCATCGGTCAACACGGCAGCCGCCACGGGGGCGACGAGTTGCGCATGGGCTTCGACGACCTGATCGGCCGCCTGCAGCAGACAGCGCACGCCGGCGGCTGTCGGCCCGTGCGCCGTTTCCTGTCGCGCCTGCTGCAGCAGGCCGACGAGTTCCACGAGCAGTTCCCGGCGGTGGACGGACAACGCGTCCTCGATCCAGGCACGCCAGCGCTCGCGTTGCCCGCTGTCGGGCTCGAGCATGGTGTCGACCCAACGGACGATGAACCAGTCGGCGTGGTCGTAGAGGAACTCGATCCGCGTACAACCACCGAGACCCAGCACCACGACGGCGACAGCGGTCCATCTGCGCCAATCGCACCAGCCGTGTCGATGTCGGTGTCGCACGATCACTTGCCCGTCCATCTCTGCTCCCCGTTCACCACTGTTCGACAGACCGCCGACATGGCCGATCGTTCGCCGGGTCGTGTGCCGCGGTCTTGCGATCGTCGCACGCTGACGATCGAAGAATGACTGCAACGTGACGGGTTTTTCGTCGACTTGGCGGCAATTCACAACATCGGTACCGTGGCGATGGACCGTTGTGTGTACGGCAGGCGTCATGCGAATGCCCGGCACTGCGCGGCGTGCACCGACACCGTTCGTGCGCCTGGCGGAGCGGAGCCGGTGGCGCGATCAGGGTTGCAGCAGGCCGTTCAGGCGTGAACTGCCGAGTGCGGCGATGCGCTGCCGCACACCTTGCACCTGTGCTTTGACGAAAGTGTCGGTGAGATGGCGCTGGTCACGATAGACGACGACCCCCTGCGGCGTGATCGCGCTGCAACGACCGTCGGGGCACACCAGCGGATTGAGGTCGAGCAGGTGGACATTGTCGAAATCCGCCGCCGCACGCTCGAGCAAGGGCGTCACGCGCAACGACGGCTTGTCCTGCGCGGATTCGCTGCACGCCGGTACATCGGACGTATCGCGCAGGTCGTTTCGCCCCAGGCAACTCGGACCATCGAAAGTCAGCATCGGCGTACCCGGGATGAGCAGCACCTGCCCGGCACTCGCTGCGACACGTGCGAGCACGCGTCGGCTGCCATCGACCCACTGTTCGGGTGACAGCGCGTAGGTCGAGGCGCTGCCGAGCACGACGAGGTCCGGTTTCGCGGCTTCGAGCGCATCGAGTACGCGCTCGCGCCATTGCCTGCATACGGTGTAGACGCCACCGGCGACGTTGTAGACGACGTCTTCATCGACGATGGGACAGGCGGACTTGGTATGCACCACGATGCGCCACTGCGCTGCCGGGAACAACGCCGGCAACAGCGAGTACCAGTGCGCACCGACGCTGTCGCCGACCAGCACCACGGTGCGCGGCGCGTCATCGGAACCATCGATGCACGGCGCAAGGTCGGCGTCGTGATACCAGTGGTCGCAGTTGCCGCCGTAGATCGACGGCATGTCGTGGCGGGCGCGCATGGCCAGCTGCTCGCCATAGCGCCCGGCATCGACCGACAACGCCCGCCACTGCGGCAACAACAGCACGGCGAGGCCGATACAGGTCAGCGCCGTAGCGATCGCCACCGTCGGCGACAGCACACGGTAGCGCCCTTTCCACCAGGGCAACTCGACCCAACGGTAACTCGCCATGGCGATCAGCGTCGCGAGCGCGACCAGTGCGGTCGTCGCCATCGCATTGCCGCGCAGGCCGTGGGCGAAACCGAGCATGAGCAGCGGCCAATGCCAGAGATACAGTGAGTACGAACGGTCACCGAGCCAGACCATCGGCGGCGCTAGCAGCAAGCGCGTCGACACGCCCGCTTGCGCGCGACATCCCGCCGCGATCACCAGTGCCGCGCCGATGCTCGGCAACAGGGCCCACGCACCCGGGTAGACGACCCCGGGATGCAGCCACAGAGCGGAAGCGACGATGAGCACGAATCCGAGCGTATCGATTGGCCATGCCTGCAGCAGGCGACGCATGCGCATCGGTGCGCCGTCGTCGGCATACGTGACATAGACCAGCGCCCCGAGCGCGAACTGCCAGCCTCGTGCCGGCGTCAGGTAGAACGCCCACAGCGACGTCTCGCTGCTCCAATACCCGCACAACAGCAGGCTGGCGACGAACACGCACAGCAACACGGCCGTGGCGCGTGCGCGCCACGCGCTCGCGTTGCCGCGCAGGGCGAACGCGAGCGTCCCCAGCATGAGCCAGGGCCAGACCAGGTAGAACTGTTCTTCGACGCCGAGCGACCAGGTGTGCAGGAACAGGTCACGTACATGCAGTTCGGCGAAGTAGTCGAAGGTCGTGAACGCGAAGTAGAGATTGCTCGTCCAGCTCGCCGCATAGGCCACCGACGCAGTCTGCAGGCCGCGTTCGTAGTCCGACAACAACACACTGGCCAGGCCCATGGTTGCAAGCAGCAGCACCAGCAGTGCCGGCAACAGCCGCCGGAAGCGCCGTGCGATGAACGCCCCCACTCGGATACGGCCGGTGGTCAGCCGCTCCTGCAGGAGCAGGCCGGAGATCAGGTAACCGGACAGGACGAAGAACACGTCGACACCGACGAAGCCACCGGCCAGTCCCGGAAAACCCGCATGCGCGAGCACCACGAGCACGACGGCCAACGCGCGCAACCCCTGCAGGTCCGGCCGGAAATCGAGCGCCGGACTCAATGCACCATCCTGTTGCGTTAAACCCTGCAGAAAAACACCTTATTCGAAAGCGTGACCACACGCACAGCAGCGGCGGCGCACGTTAAACTTGAGCGCAAAAGCCGGCGCCAGATCCGGCACATTGCGACAGGAGAGGAGAGAGATGCAACCCATCGACACGATGCGTAGGCGGCTGTTCGCCTGGCTGGGGGCTACCGGCGGACTATTGGCGGCCGGCGCCAGCCGGGCACATCACACCGACACGCATTTCGACGACCGATCCGAGCACCAGATCGTCTACCAATGCAACAAGGCCGATCATGAATACCTGTCGCACGTGTTGTTCTCGGTCGGTGAACTGATCCGCAAACATGGTGACAACGTCGAGATCGTGGTCGCTTGTTTTGGACCCGGCATCCACCTGCTCGGCGACCCGCCGGAACGGCCGATCGCCAAGGAACTGCAGGAACGCGCGGGTTCGCTGGCGGCGTACGGGGTGAAGTTCCACGCCTGCGGCAACACCATGAACACGCTCGGCTGGACGGCGGAAAACCTCGTCGAACACGCCGTCGTGGTGCCGATCGGCGTCGAGGACATCATGCTGCTGCAGGAGAAGGGCTTCAGCTACATGAGCTGGTGAGCCCGCGGACGATCACGACGCCGCAGACGTATTGCGCGCAATGTAGGCCTCGATCGAGCTGACGGGTACCGCGCCGGGCTGTGCCGCGCGCAGCTGGCCCGACGGGTCGTACAGCAGGATGGTCGGCGTACCGCGGAACTGTTCCTGGGTCAGGTTCATGTAGCGCATCATGGTCGCGACGGGTTCACCGATGAGGTTTGGAAACGGCAGATCGTTGCGCGCTATGAAGGCCTGCGCCTCGGCCTTGTTCGCCGCGCCGTCGAGACTGATGCCGAGTACGCGCGCGTCCTTGTCGGCGTGGGCGACGTGGAACTGGGCGTAGCTCTCCGCCTCGCGGTTGCAGATCGCGCAATCGTGCGCCCAGATCATGACCACCAGCCAGCGCCCGTCGCCGGTGTAGTCGGCGATGCTGCGTGGCGTGCCGTCGAAGTCGGCGAAAGTCACGTCGTCGGCATGTGCGACGGGCAGCAGGCAGAGCAGCATGAGCAGCAGGGTGTTGAGTCGTTGCATGGCGCGGTATCGGGTGGTGGAAGACATGCGTGTATGACCTGCGCAGGGCCCACAATGTTTCATTGTCATGCGCATCGGGTCTGACCGGAGCGCCGGGCCGTATCGACGAAGGTGCACCGGCAACCATGGCGACGTTCCGTCGCAACGGTACCGGTCACGCAGCCGTGCGGTGTGGCTGTAGGCACACGAACATGCATGCGCTGCAGCGGACGTCGGTGGCGTTCAGTGGAAATCACGCGACACGACATTCAACCCACCGAGCAGATCGCTATGGTTCTCGAGTCGCCGGCAGACCAGGTGCTGCACGCCTTCGGCGCGCTGGATCTCGGCGACCACGCCGAGCAGTTGCGAGCCCAGCAGCACGCGGCGCTGACGCTCGGCAAGATCGGCCCAGATCAGCAGGTTCAGACCACCGTACTCGTCTTCGAGCGTAACGAAGATCGCGCGTCCGTTGCCCGGCCGCTGGCGGATCAGCACCAGCCCGGCCGTGTGCACGACCTCACCCGGCGCGCGTTCGCCGACCTCGGCCGACGACAGCAGGCCGCGCGCGCGTAAGGCATCGCGGATCAGCGCCAACGGATGGGCCTGCAGGGTCAGACCGGTCTGCGCGTAGTCGGCCAGTACGGCCTGCCCGGCGCTCGGTGGTGCGAGCAGCGGCAACTGCTCGCTGAAACGGTCGAGCGCAGCGAGCGGCAGCGCCTCCTCGACCCCGGCCACGTGCCACGCCGCGAGGTGGCGGTGTCCAGCGAGGCCGCGCAAGGCATCGGCCGCGGCCAGCGCCTTGAGGTCGGTGCGCTTGAGCTGCGCGCGCCGTGCCAGGTCCTGCACATCACTGAACGCGGCCCGTGCGCGCTGCGCGACGATACGCTCGGCGCCCGCCTGCGACAGACCGCGGATCAGGCGCAGGCCGAGGCGCAGGGCCGGCGAAGCGGCAGACGACGATGACGCCGCATACGCGGCTGGCGGCGATACCGCAGTGCCCTGCCCGACCGGCACTGCGCATCCGGATACAGGCTTTCCACCCGGCGACCCGGCGCATGCTGCGGCCACTGCCGTGATGGGTTCGGCACACGCCGCCGACGCCTCCAGGGAACAGCCCCACACGCTGTGGTTGACATCGGCCGGACGCACCTCGACCGCGTGCTCGCGGGCATCACGCACCAGCTGCGCCGGCGCATAGAACCCCATCGGCTGGCTGTTGATCAGTGCCGCACAGAAGGCCGCCGGGTGGTAATGCTTGAGCCACGACGACACATACACCAGCAGCGCGAAGCTGGCCGCGTGCGACTCGGGGAAACCGTAGTCGCCGAAGCCGAGGATCTGACGATACACGCGCTCGGCGAACTCACGCCGGTAACCACGTGCCTGCATGCCGTCCATGAGTTTCTTCTGGTACGGCTCGAGCCCGCCGCGCCGCTTCCATGCCGCCATCGCACGCCGCAGCTGGTCGGCCTCGCCGGGCGTGAAGCCGGCCGCGACCATGGCGAGCTTGATCACCTGCTCCTGGAAGATCGGCACACCGAGCGTACGCTCGAGTACGCCGCGCACGGCGTCCGACGGGTAGTCGACCGCCTCGCTGCCCTGCCGGCGACGCAGGTAAGGATGGACCATGTCGCCCTGGATCGGTCCCGGGCGCACGATCGCGACCTCGACGACGAGGTCGTAG
>JAGRHA010000361.1 GCA_020445205.1 Gammaproteobacteria bacterium | reverse complement strand
GGCCTGCCTCGCCGATCCCATCGCTGCACTGGCGTGCAACCGCGTGTTTCCGGGCAACCAGGTATGGACACGTTCTCTCGCGCTCGACTTCCGCCACGAGGGGCGCAGCGATCTGGAGCTGCGTTTCCGTATCGATGCCGAGACCGAGCGGGACATCCGTGCGCAGCTGGCCAGACGTGGGCGCGCGACGCCGGCATTCGAATACGGTTTTTACGACCGCCGGGACCGCCTGTGCGTCGCTGTGAGTTGCCGCGTGGCGATCCGACCCGCGCACTATCGGCCCGGCGACAGACTCGATGAAAGTGAGAAAGACAATGACAGAAATTGAAGGTCCGGACATGGATCTGAGCAGCGGCATCGCTGCGTTCGAAGCCAAGCATTTCACGACGGCTACACGAATGCTCGGGTCGTTGGCCGAACAGGGCAATGCCGAGGCTCAGTACCGCATGGCAATCATGGCGCAGAACGGCCTCGGGATGGTCGAGAACGAATTGCTGGCGTTCAAATACATGAAGAGCGCTGCCGAAGCCGGCCTCGGTCTCGCCCAGCATGGCCTGGGTTTCATGTACATGCAGGGCGAGTGTGTCGAGCAGAACGGGCAGAAGGCCCTGGAGTGGTTCTCGCGCGCCGCCGATCAGGGACTGCAGGGCGCGATGACCACGATCGGCATGATGTACCGTGAGGGCAACGGCGTCGAACGCGACGAGGAAAAGGCGCGCGACTGGTTTCGCAAGGCCGGGTTCGACGATTTCTGATCGAGGGCGTGATGCCGATACCGTCCGGCAACCGCGGTCCGGATCAAAGCTTTCGGCAAGCGGTGCGGCCGCGCGCGCCAATCGCGTGCTGCAACGACACGTGGCGAGTGAGAACCGCGGAATGCGACGCGGCGCAATCCCGCGTCCACCGGCCACCGCACGCGGGTATGCGTGCAGAGTGCGTTGAGCGGCCCAAGCCGGTGTTCGCCCACGGCGGTGGTCCCGGTCGCGAAGGTGCTCGCGGTCGGTAGCGCTGGAAGCGCTATCGGTACATCAGTCTTCGCTGCGCGTCTTGCGCCGTTTACGAACCGCTTCGGCGAGTTTTTCGAGTAGCGGTTTGCTGTCGCCCCAGGATAGGCAGGCATCGGTGATGCTCTGACCGTAGATCAGGCCGTCGTCACTGCCGCCGAGGTCCTGCCTGCCGCCGACGAGGTGGCTTTCGACCATGACGCCGATGATGTTGTCGTTGCCGCGGCGGATCTGACGTGCGACATCTTCACCCACCTCGACCTGCTTCTCGTGCTGCTTGCGGCTGTTGGCGTGGCTGAAATCGATCATCAGGTTCGGTGTCAGGCCCGCACCGGTCATCTCCTCGACCGCTTCGGCCACGGATTCGGCGTCGTAGTTCGGGCGCTTGCCGCCGCGCAGGATCACGTGGGTGTCCGGGTTGCCTGCGGTGTTGAAGATCGCCGAACGGCCTTCCTTCGTCAGCGACAGAAAGACGTGCGGCCGCTCGGCCGCGCGCATCGCGTCGACGGCGATTCGCATGGTGCCGTCGGTGCCGTTCTTGAAGCCGACCGGGCACGACAGGCCCGATGCCAGCTCGCGGTGGCCCTGGCTTTCCGTCGTGCGTGCACCGATCGCGCCCCAGCTGATCAGGTCGGCGACGTATTGCGGACTGATCAGGTCGAGAAACTCGGTACCGGCCGGCAGGCCCATCTGATTGATCTTGAGCAACAGTTCGCGGGCCAGGTTCAGGCCTTTGTTGATCTGGAAGCTCTCGTCGAGGTCAGGATCGTTGATCAGACCCTTCCAGCCGACCGTGGTCCGCGGCTTCTCGAAATACACACGCATCACGACCAGCAGGTCGTCTTTGAGGCGGTCGCGCAACTTGATCAGGCGGTTCGCATAGTCGATCGCGGCATCCGGGTCGTGTACGGAACACGGACCGACCACCACGAGCAGGCGGTCGTCTTCGCGCGTCAGGATACGATGGATGGCCTCGCGTGCGTCGGCGACCGTTTGCGCGGCATCCGCAGTGAGCGGGTGGCGCTGGTGCACAGCGGCCGGCGGCTCCACCTCGTTGATGGACTTGATACGGAGGTCGTCTGTTTTCTGCATCGTCTGGATCGGCGTTGAAAAGTGGCAGGATTATAGCGGTCGGAGGCGCCGCTGACATGCGTGACGGGCAGCGTTTTCGCGCGCCATGGCTCAGGCGCGGCGTTTCGCGCGTCGCATCAGCCAGATACCGAGGCCCTGGGCGTTGAGTTCGATGTCGGAGGCGAAGATCTCGCGGACCCGGTCGGCGGGCAGGCCGCTGTGACGTTGCCCTGCCTCCATGAGCAGGTGTTCGACTGCCGCACTTAGACGCTGAACGCGGCCCTGGCTGTCGCGGAGTTCTTCGGCGAGGGCGATGTCGACGTGAGCCTGGATGCTCGCGCGCAGCATGTCGACATGCGTCTGTGGTTTGCCGATGCGGCCGAAGTGGGTCAGGCAGCAGGCGCTGGGTGCGAGCGCCATCATGCGG
>JAGRHA010000360.1 GCA_020445205.1 Gammaproteobacteria bacterium | reverse complement strand
CTGGATCATGACACTACCCCACCAAAACTCGTTTAATTAACTCTTATACCGCGTTCGCGCGCTCGACCAGTTTCACCAGCCGCCAGCTCTTGGTCTTCGACAACGGACGGCACTGCTCGACGATGACCACATCGCCGATCTTGCACTCGTTGTTTTCGTCGTGCGCATGCACCTTGGTCGACTTACGCACGAACTTGCCGTAAATCGGATGCTTGACGCGACGCTCGATGACAACGGTGATGCTCTTGTCCATCTTGTCGCTGACCACGCGACCTTGCAGGGTGCGGTTGTCTGCTGCCTGCTCGCTCATGCTTCACCTGCCTGGCGCTTCTGGTTGATAACGGTCTTCACGCGCGCGATGTTGCGGCGCACGTCTTTCATCAGGTGGGGACGCGAAAACTGCCCCGTACCGCGCTGCATGCGCAGATTGAACTGCTCCTTGAGCAGATCGTGCAGGGTGTCACGCAACTCTGCCTGGCTCTTGCCACGAAGTTCTGACGCTTTCATCACAGGATCATCCGTTTCACGAAGGTGGTCTGTACCGGCAACTTGGCTGCGGCAAGCGCGAAGGCCTGGCGCGCGAGTTCCTCGTTCACACCCTCAATCTCGTACAACATGCGGCCGGGCTGGATCTGGGCTACCCAGTACTCCACGTTACCCTTACCTTTACCCATACGAACTTCGAGCGGCTTCTTCGAAATCGGCTTGTCGGGGAACACGCGGATCCACAACTTGCCACCACGCTTCACAGTACGCGTAATGGTACGACGGGCGGCTTCGATCTGGCGCGCCGTGAGGCGACCACGCGCGACCGCCTTCAGTCCAAACTCGCCAAAGCTGACTTTGTTGCCAGACTGGGCAAGCCCGCGGTTGCGGCCCTTGAACTGTTTACGGAACTTGGTTCTTTTTGGCTGCAGCATCTCTGATTACCCCCGAGCGGCGCCTTTGCCGGTAGCCGGCGCTTCCTGCTCTTCCTGACGATCGCCGTACACTTCACCTTTGAAGATCCACACCTTGACACCGATGATGCCGTAGGTGGTCAGTGCTTCGGCGAAGCCGTAGTCGATGTCGGCACGCAGGGTGTGCAGCGGCACACGGCCTTCACGGTACCATTCGCTGCGCGCGATCTCGGCGCCGTTCAAACGACCCGCGATGTTGACCTTGATACCCTGAGCACCGAGGCGCATCGAGTTCTGCACCGCACGCTTCATCGCGCGACGGAACATGATGCGACGCTCGAGCTGCTGCGCAATGCTTTCCGCAACCAGCTGTGCATCCAGCTCCGGCTTGCGGATCTCCTCGATGCTGATGTGCACCGGGATACCCATGCGATCCGAAACTTCCTTGCGCAGTGCATCGATGTCCTCGCCTTTCTTGCCGATCACCAGACCCGGACGTGCCGTGTGAATGGTGATGTGAGCATTCTTCGCGGGACGATCGATCTGAATGCGACTGACCGATGCCTGGCGCAACTTGTCCTTCAGGAAATCACGTACCGCCAGGTCCGTGTTCAGAAGGTCTGCGTAGTTCTTGCTATCGGCGTACCACTTGGAAGTCCAGTCGGAAACAATGCCGAGACGGATGCCGTTAGGATGTACTTTCTGACCCATAATTTTTGTCCGCTTACTCGTCAGCTACGGTGACGGTGATGTGGCTGGTGCGCTTGAAGATGCGCGCAGCACGACCTTTGGCACGCGCCTTGATGCGCTTCATGGTCGGACCTTCGTCCACCATCACGGCCTTGACCTTCAACTCGTCCACGTCGGCACCTTCGTTGTTTTCCGCATTGGCGATCGCGGAATCCAACACCTTCTTCATCATTGCCGCGCCCTTCTTCTTGCTGAATGCAAGAACGTTGAGCGCCTGCTCTACCGGCAGTCCACGGATCTGGTCAGCCACGAGTCGGCCCTTCTGTGCCGAGATGCGCGCAAAACGCAGTTTTGCTACAGCTTGCATGACTTTCTCCTTACCGCGACTTCTTGTCCGCGACATGACCGCGATAGTTGCGCGTCAGTGCGAACTCACCGAGTTTATGTCCGACCATGTTTTCCGACACCAGCACGGGCACGTGCTGCTTGCCGTTGTACACGGCGATCGTCAAACCAACCATGTCGGGGCTGACCATCGATCGGCGCGACCAGGTCTTGATCGGACGACGATCATTGCTCTCGCGCGCGGTATCCACCTTCTTCTGCAGGTGGAGATCGATGAAAGGACCTTTGCGGATTGAACGTGGCATTGCCTTCTAACCTCTCACCTGATTACTTGCGCCGGCGATCGCGCACGATGAATTTGTCGGTGCGCTTGTTGGCGCGCGTCTTGTAACCCTTCGTCGGGGTGCCCCACGGGCTCACCGGATGACGACCGCCCGAGGTACGGCCTTCACCACCGCCGTGCGGGTGGTCGACCGGGTTCATGACCACACCGCGCACCGTCGGACGAACACCACGCCAGCGCGTGGCACCCGCTTTGCCCAACTTGCGCAGGTTGTGCTCGGAGTTGCTCGCGGAACCGAGCGTGGCGCGGCAGTCGGCGTGGACCTTACGCATCTCGCCCGAACGCAGACGCAGCGTGGCATAGTCGCCTTCGCGCGCCACCAACTGCACGCCGGCACCGGCACTGCGTGCGATCTGCGCACCCTTGCCGATTTTCAGCTCGATGCAGTGCACTGTGCTACCGACCGGGATGTTACGCAGCGGCATCGCGTTGCCGACAACGATTGGCGCCTCGACGCCCGAGCTGATCGGATCGCCCGCCTTCACGCCCGCCGGGGCGATGATGTAGCGACGCTCACCGTCGGCGTATTTGATCAGCGCAATATGCGCGGTGCGGTTGGGATCGTACTCGAGACGCTCCACCACACCCGGCACACCATCCTTGTCACGCTTGAAATCGATGACGCGGTAACGTTGCTTGTGACCGCCGCCCTTGTGACGCGTGGTAATGCGGCCAGCGTTGTTACGCCCGCCGGTCTTCGCCTTCTTGGCGACCAGTGCCGCGTGCGGCGCACCTTTGTGCAGACCTTCACTCTTGACCTGGACGACGTGACGGCGTCCCGGAGACGTGGGTTTTGTCTTGACGATTGCCATTGTTCTATCCGTTACCTAGTCCGAGCTGCGCTCACGCGCCGCCGGCGAAATCGATGTCCTGGCCAGCCTGGAGACGGACATACGCCTTCTTCCAGTCGTTGCGACGGCCAAGTACCGCACCGAAACGCTTCTGTTTGCCCTTCATGTTCACCGTACGCACCTGCTCGACCTTGACGTCGAACATGAGCTCGACGGCCTGAGCGATCTCCGGCTTGGTCGCGTCGGGCGCCACCTTGAAGGCGAATTGATTGCCGCTGTCGGCCGCCATGGCGCTCTTCTCAGAGACCACCGGGCTCAGCAGGATATTCATCAAGCGCGCCTTGTTCATGCCAGCTTCTCCTCGAGTGCTTTGAGTGCACCGGCAGTCATGATGACTTTTTCGAATCCGATCAGGCTGACCGGGTCGACTTCGTTCAGCGAACGTGCATCGATGTGGTACAGGTTGCGGCTCGCCAGCAGCAGGTTCTCGTCGAAGTTCTCGGTGACGATCAATGCATCGTTTGCACCCAGCTCCGCCAGCTTGGCGACCAGTTCCTTCGTCTTGGGCGAGCCGACCGTGAACGCATCGACAACCAGCAGACGATCCTGGCGCACGAGCTCCGAGAGGATCGAACGCAGTGCACCGCGATACATCTTGCGGTTGACCTTCTGCTCGTAGTTGCGCGGGCGGGCGGCGAACGTCACACCACCCGTACGGAAGATCGGGCTGCGGATCGTACCCTGGCGAGCATTACCCGTGCCTTTCTGCCGATACGGCTTCTTGCCACCGCCGCTCACTTCCGAGCGCGTTTTCTGCTTTTTCGTTCCGGCGCGTGCAGCCGCCATGTAGGCGACGACGACCTGGTGCACCAACGACTCTTTGTAGTCGGCACCGAACACCACGTCGGAGACCTGGATATTCGATCCGCCCTGTACGCTCAGGTCCATGTTCTCAACCCTTGTTCTTCAGTTTGATCGCCGGCGTGACGACGACGTCACCGCCGCGCGCACCTGGAACCGCACCCTTGACCAGGATGAGGTTGCGATCGGTGTCGACGCGGACCACTTCGATGTTCTGCGTGGTGACACGCTCGGCACCCATGTGGCCCGCCATTTTCTTGCCCTTGAAGACGCGGCCCGGCGTCTGACACTGGCCGATCGAACCCGGCGCGCGATGCGACAGCGAGTTGCCGTGGGTTGCGTCCTGGGTGCGGAAGTTGTGACGCTTCACACCGCCCTGGAAACCCTTACCCTTGCTGACGCCACGCACGTCGACCTTCTGCCCGGCTTCGAACAGCCCGGCCGTGATCTCGGCACCCACTTCGGGCACGTCGCCACTGTGGTCGTCGAGGCGGAATTCCCACAGCCCACGTCCGGCCTCAACGCCCGACTTGGCAAAGTGGCCCGCGGTCGGCTTGTTGATGCGCGACCCCTTCTTCTCGCCCACCGTGACCTGGATGGCGCTGTAGCCATCGGCGTCCAGCGAACGCACCTGGGTGACCCGGTTCGGTTCGACCTGAATGACGGTTACTGGCACGGAGACACCGTCTTCGGTGAACACCCGGGTCATACCCGCCTTGCGGCCTACAATTCCAATCGCCATGCCCTTAACCTCAGTTCAGCTTGATCTGAACATCAACACCCGCAGCCAGATCGAGTTTCATCAGTGCATCCACCGTCTTGTCGGTCGGATCAACGATGTCCATCAAGCGCTTGTGGGTACGAATCTCATATTGATCACGCGCATCCTTGTTGACATGCGGCGAAATCAGCACGGTGAATCGCTCCTTCTTCGTCGGCAGCGGAATCGGCCCCAGAACCTGGGCACCGGTACGCTTCGCGGTATCGACGATCTCGCGAGCCGACTGATCGATCAAACGATGATCGAAGGATTTCAGACGAATACGAATACGCTGACTGGTCATTGAATTCACTCGATAATCTTGGCAACGACACCGGCGCCGACGGTACGACCGCCTTCGCGGATTGCAAAGCGCAGACCTTCGTCCATCGCGATCGGCGCAATCAGCTTCACGGTCATCTTCACGTTGTCGCCCGGCATCACCATCTCGATACCTTCCGGCAGCTCGCACGCACCCGTCACATCCGTCGTACGGAAGTAGAACTGCGGACGGTAGCCATTGAAGAACGGCGTGTGACGACCACCTTCGTCCTTGCTCAGCACGTACACCTCGGCCTCGAAGTGCGTGTGCGGATTGATCGAACCCGGCTTCGCCAACACCTGACCACGCTCAACGTCGTCACGCTTGGTGCCGCGCAACAGCACGCCAACGTTGTCGCCCGCCTCGCCACGATCCAGCAGCTTGCGGAACATCTCCACACCCGTGCAGGTCGTCTTCTGCGT
>JAGRHA010000050.1 GCA_020445205.1 Gammaproteobacteria bacterium | reverse complement strand
AGGCTTTCGACATGCAACAGCCTCTGCCACAGATCCCGTGGCCGCCATTGCAGCTGCAATGAACCGACGTCCACCTCGCTTCCCGCCACGCTGAGCGCGACGTCGTCGAGCTCGAGTCGACCAAGCAGCGTTCCGCGGCTGTGCGCATAAGTGAATTGCACGCCTGCCGTCGGCGCATGGCTGCTGGCTTGGCGCAACAACCAGGAGGTGCCGGCCTCGCTGGCCAACAGGCCGTACACCAACAGCGACAGCGACAGCACCAGCAGCAATGGCGCGAGCAATAACCCGAGGAGCCAGCGTCGGCGCCGTGGTTGTTGCGGAACGGCAGCAGCGGCTTCGGGTAGCTGCGTATCGGCGTCGCTCACAAGTCCGCCCCGAGACCGAAATGCAGCCGCCACTCATCCTCGCTGGTGTCGTCGGGGATGGCGATATCGAGGCGCAGACGACCGACCGGCGAATACCAGCGCACGCCAACACCGTAGCCGGCGCGCAGGGTGATGCTGTCCGTATCGAAGGCATTACCCGCATCGACGAAGGCGGCTGCCCACCAGTCCTCGCCGAACACCGGGTGCTCGTACTCGACGCTGGTGGTCAGCAGGTGGCGGCCACCGCGCGGTTCGCCGTCGTCGTCGAGCGGACCGAGCGACTCGTACTCGTAGCCGCGCACACTGTTGTCACCACCGGCGAAGAAGCGCAGCGATGCCGGCACGTCGTCGAGGCTGTCGCCGATCATGGTGCCGACACCGGCGCGCGCGGTCACGCGACCGGCATCGCCGAAGCGGTAGATACCCTTGGCATTCAGGTCGGCACGGAACAATGTGGCGGTCGACAGCACGGCATCGTGGGCGACACGGAACTCCAGATTCACGCGGTAACCGCGGCGCGTGCGCAGTACATTGTCGGCGACCAGGCGATCCCAGCCGATACCGGGCATGAGCAGGGTCGCCACGGTTTCGTCCTCCTCACCGACCGTCGAGCGCTCGTGCAACAGTTCGATGAAACGGTTCTGCGTCCAGCGACCGACCTTGCGCGTATTGCGGAAGATCAGCGATGCGCTGTCACTCTCGCTGGTCTCGGTCTCTTCATGACGCAACGCGGCGCCGAGCGAATAGCTCTCCAGGTGTGGATCATCGCCGGGGATCACGTAGTCGGCGCCCAACGACGACAACACGGGCGACAGGCTCAAAGCACTTTCGAAGCGGTGCCCTCGACGGTTCACGTAGCGATTCTGAAAATCCACGCTCGCACGCAATCCGGTATCGGTCGCATAACCGACGCCAAAGCGCCAGGCCTGGCGCTTCGCAGGGTCGAGTGCGACATCGATGGGTATGACATCACCGTCTGCCTCGTCGCGCCGCGGCCGGACTTCGACGCGCTGGAAATAGCCGGAGTCACTGAGCTTGCGGTCCAGCGCCGTCACGGAACGGGCATCGTAGGGTTCACCCTCACGCAGGCCGGCAAGGCGACGCACGAAGTCCTCGTCGAGGTGAGGCTCAGTGAAACTCACCTCGCCGATGCGGTAACGCGGTCCGCTGTCTGCGGCCAGCACGATGTCGGCCTGCGCACGCGCCGGATCGACGCGCAGCTCGCGCTGCGTGAACGTGAAATCGATATAACCGCGCTCGGCCGCGAACTGGCGCAAACGGTCCTTGATCGCCTCGTAGTCGGCGTGGTTCAGCGGCGCGCCCTCGGCGAGCGGCAGCTTTTCCCTGAGCTTGGCGAATTCGGGATCGTTCGCCATGTCACCATTGATGTCGATGCGACGGCTGGCGATCGTCGTGCGCACACCGAGCGCGATGCCGATATCAGCGTGCCAGCATTTGTCGTCGCTGCGCAGGCGTTTGTCGATCTTCGCAGCGTAGTATCCGAATGCGCGCAATGCCGGCTGCAGGTCGTCGTCGTTGCGGCGGAACAACCGTTGCACCTTCCACGCCGGGGCATCACATTCCTCGCTGGCGAGGCCGGAGCGCGCACGCAGATTGTCGACCAGGCCGGACGGGGCATCGGCGACATCGAAACGGACCTCGGCAGACGCGGGAGCTGCCAATCCCAGCATCAGGCAGACAGACAAACCGGTTGTAGTACGCAGCAGCTTCATGGCGGCACCAGCGTAGCAGGCCGGCGGCCGGCTGACTCCTGCGGAATCGGCAGCGATTTCCCCACAGATTCAGCAGACTCGCCGAACCCTGAGAAACGGCAGCTGCCGTCAGGGTGTGGTTTCACGGTATGCTCGGCGCATGACCACCCTTTTCGTCAAGCGACTGACCGTCATCGACAACTCGATCCTCAGTGCCAGTCGTGGCCTGATCGGGGAAAGCTGGCAGGTCGATATGGAGCTCGATGGCGATCTCGACCACCAGGGCATGGTGCTCGATTTCGGCGATGTCAAACGTTTGCTGAAACGCCTGATCGACGAGCAGTTCGATCACAAACTGCTGGTACCCGCGGACTACCCCGGGCTCACCCACACCGAGTTGCCGCGCGGCCTGCACCTGTCGTTCGTGACCGACGACGGCGGCGTTATCGAACATCGCTCGCCACACGATGCCGTGCGTCTGATCCCGTGCGAACGTATCGTCGCCGATCGACTCGCACAAATCATCGCCGATTACCTGTCGCCACAAACCCCGGACAACGTCTCTGCGGTACGCGTGCGACTGTGGCCGGAAAACACGCCGGGGGCGTACTACCACTACAGCCATGGACTCAAGCGCCACGACGGCAATTGTCAGCGCATCGCGCACGGCCATCGTTCACGGCTCGAGATCCTGCGTAACGGCCAGCGTGACAACGCCCTCGAAGACGAGTGGGCCACGCGCTGGACCGACATCTACATCGGTACACGCGACGACATCATCGGCAGCAGCGAGCGCGACGGGTTCGATTACTGGGAATTCGGCTACGACAGTGCCCAGGGCAGCTTCGGCCTGACCCTGCCGAAGTCGCGCTGTTATCTCATCGACAGCGATTCGACGGTCGAGAACATCGCCCAACATATCGCCGAGGTGCTCAAGGCGGAGTATCCCGACGACCGGTTCAAGGTGTATGCCTACGAAGGTGTGGACAAGGGCGCCATCGGTGTCGCGTAAGCACCGCGCGGTTGCGTCGGCTGTGTGTCTCACGTTCGGCATGGCGGGCTGCGCGACGATGTGGCCGGCACCCTATGGACAACTCGCGGCCGATGCCGATCCCGTGCGCAGCGACGGCCAGGCGAACGTCATGCCACCCAATGCCCCGTCGACGCTCAACGGACATTGGGCCGACTACGGCGGTCACCAGGGGATCGATATCCTCGGCGAGATCGGCACACCGGTACTCGCACCCGCCGCGGGTCGTGTCGTCGAATCCTATTTCGAGCCCATGTACGGACACCGCGTCGCACTGGACCACGGCGTCGACGAACACGGATTCGCCGTACGCACATTGTTCGTGCACCTCGACCGACGGCTCGTCGCCCGCGGCGATGCCGTCGAGCGTGGACAGCCGATCGCCGAGCTCGGCCGCACCGGCATGCTGGCCATCGCGATTCCTCACCTGCACTACGAGGTGCATACGCGCGCACCGCAGCGTTTCCGCATCTTCGAGGCGCAGAACCCGAATCGTTACTGGGCCGACGGCCCGGGTATCGTGACCTGCTTCGAACGCGGCGCAAGCTATCCAACGGACGGATTCGCCGCGACCTATCCGGTTCCCTGTCGTGATGTCGCCTGGCAGTAACTTCGCCCTGACCAAGGGCCACGCGGTGCTGCGTCCATGAGCGGTTGTTGTGACGGCGGCTGCACCGTCGACGCCCTGCGCGAGCGTCAACGCGGCACACTGCGTGCCGTACTCGCGATCAACGCCGTCATGTTTGTCGTCATCGTGGCTGCGGCATGGTTCGGCGATTCGACGGCCCTGCTGGCCGACAGCCTCGACAACCTGGGTGATGCGCTGACCTATGGCCTGAGTCTCTATGCCGTGGCACGGGACGGCGCCACGAAGGCACGCGTGGCACTGTTCAAAGGCGGCCTGATCTTCATCGGTGCGAGTGTCGTCGCGGCACAGATCGTTTACCGCTTGCTGTCGCCCACGACCCCCGTGTTCGAGATCATGGGTGTGTTCAGCGTCCTCGGTCTCACCGCCAATGGGTTGTGTCTCTACCTGCTTTGGCGGCACCGCGACGACGACATCAACATGCGATCGGTGTGGGAGTGCTCGCGCAATGACATCGTGTCCAACATCGCCGTGTTCGTCGCCGCGCTGCTGGTCTGGGCCAGTGCCTCGCATTGGCCCGATATCGTCGTCGCGACGCTGCTGACCCTGTTCCTCTACCGCTCCGCCGTCGGCGTGATCAGCGCGGCACGGGCCGAACTTGCGGCAGCGAAGTCCGCCACGTAGCGGTCGCGGGACAAGGCCTCATGAGCGCTCGAACGTGAGTCGCCGGCCACAGGCATCGCCGAGGAAATGGCCGTCGTGGTACTTGAGTTCGCCGTTGACCACTGTCGCGACAATACTCGATCGCAGTGTGTCGCCCTCCAACGGCGACCAACCACACTTGTAGAGCACCTGCTCACGCATCACCTGCTGTGGCCGATCCATGTCGACGAGCACGAGGTCGGCCCAATACCCTTCGCGCAGGTAACCACGTTCGTGCACGCGGAACAGCTCGGCCGGACCGTGACTGACCTTGTGCACGAGCTGTGGCAACGGCATCACACCGTCGTGCACCAGCTCCAGCGCCATCGCCAGTGCGTGCTGCACCAGCGGCAGGCCGGCAGGCGATTTGAAGTACGACGTTGCGGCCTTTTCGTCGAGGGTATGGGGCGCATGGTCGGTCGCGATCACGTCGAGACGGTTCTCGGCCAGGGCCGCACGCAGCGCCGCGCGGTCGGCCGCGGTCTTGATCGCCGGATTGCATTTGATCAGGTTGCCACGCTGTGCGTAGTCGGCTTCGCTGAAGTACAGGTGATGGACACAGGCCTCGGCCGTGATGCGCTTGCCGGCGATTGGACCGGTCTCGAACAAGTCCAGTTCACGCGCTGTCGTCAGATGCAGCACGTGCAGCCGCGTCGCGAAGCGGCGCGCCAGGTCGACCGCGAACGACGACGAACGCCAGCACGCCTCTTCACTGCGGATGAGCGGGTGCAAGTGGATCGGAATCTCGTCGCCATACTCGGCGCGGTAGCGCTCCTCGTTGGCCTTGATCGTCGGCGTATCTTCGCAATGGGTCGCGACCAGCATCGGCGCGTCACGGAAGATGTGCTCGAGCACCTTGGGATCGTCGACCAGCATGTTGCCCGTCGACGCACCCATGAACACCTTTATCCCGCAGGTTTGGTTCGGCCCGAGGCGACGGATCTCGTCGATGTTGTCGTTGGTCGCGCCGAGATAGAAGGCGTGATTGCCCCAGGCGCGTCCTGCGGCGAGCGCGAACTTCGCCTCGAGGGCCTCCAACGTCACGGTCTGCGGATTGGTATTGGGCATCTCCATGAAGCTGGTGATGCCACCGGCCACCGCGGCGCGCGACTCGGTCGCGATATCGGCCTTGTGCGTGACGCCCGGCTCGCGGAAATGCACCTGGTCGTCAATCATGCCGGGCATCAGCACGCGACCCGCGGCGTCGAGCACCTCGGCGCCGGCGTGACTGAGGCCGCTGCCGATCTTTTCGATGCGGCCGTCGACGGCAAGCAGGTCGCCGTCGACGATGCGACCCTCGTTGACCAGTCGCGCGTTGGTTATCAGCAGGGCGTCGCTCATCAGTCGTAATCCTTGTCTTTCCAGGTGCGCAGGGCGCGAAATACCTCGGCGCGATCAGTCAGCGGACGACCGGCCCAGGCCGCTGCGGCTGCAACGACCGGGGCTTGGTCGGTGCGCATGAACGGGTTGGTCGCGAGCTCGTCGGCGATCGTCGACGGTACGGTCGGTGTGCCGTGCGCTCGGCTCGCCTCGTCGCGCGCACGGCGCGCGGCCAGTGCGGCGCTGTCCGGTTCCACCCAGTCCGCAAAACCGAGGTTCGCAAGCGTGTATTCGTGCGCGCAATAGGCACGCGTCTGCGGTGGCAGCGTGCCGAGACGCACGAGGGCATCGCTGAGCTGGTCGAACGTGCCACTGAACACGCGCCCACAGCCCGCGGCAAACAGGGTGTCGCCACAGAACAGGACGCCGTCGCCTTCGGCCGTGTAATACGCGATATGTCCCTCGGTGTGGCCCGGCACGTCGAGCACCTCGAACATGATGCCGAGCGCGTCGAGCGCGATCCGGTCGCCGCCGCGCAGGCGCTGTTCGACGGTCTTGATCGGCTCGTTGGCCGGACCGTAGACGACGGCGTCGGGCCAGCGCTGCTTGAGCGCGCGGATGCCACCGACGTGATCGCCGTGTTTGTGCGTCACGAGGATGGCCGCGAGCACGAGCCCTTCGGCATCGAGGCGCTCGATCACCGGTTCTTCGTCGCCGGGATCGACCACAGCACATGCCGTGCGATCGGGCCGCGACAATAGCCAGATGTAGTTGTCGTCGAACGCCGGGATCGGGCGGATGTCGATCATGAGCGGTACAACTCCGAGGGATCGATCAGCACGTCCTTGTCGACGACCACGCGATCGCCATCGATACGATTGTAGAAACAGTCGCGGCGCCCCGTGTGACAGGCCGGCCCGGTCTGGTCGACCCTGAGCAGCAGCGTGTCGCCGTCGCAATCGAGGCGGGCTTCGTGCAGGCTTTGCACCTGGCCCGATGACTCACCCTTGCGCCACAGTTTGCCGCGCGAGCGTGACCAGTAGCAGACGCGGCCGGTGGCGAGGGTCTCGTCGAGCGCAACACGGTTCATCCAGGCCAACATCAGGACCTCGCCGGTATCGAACTGCTGGGCGATCGCAGGCAACAGACCGTCGGCATTCCACGGCAACGCGTCCAGGACGCGCGCCAACGGCATCGAACCGCCGCTGCCCATCGCTTCGAGGTCTTTGAACACGCCCATCGCACACCTGCTGCCCGTTCGTCGAGCCGCCATGATAGCGCACTCACGGCGGCGGCCCGCGGCGCGCGGATTGGTCGTAAAATGCCGCACAAGCCGCGCGGAGGTCGCATGCGCATCTATCGGGTCTCGTTTCACAACAACGGCAAGCTGTACCAGCTGCACGCGCAGCAGGTCGCCTCCGCGCCACTCCACGGCTTTGTCGAGGTCGGCGAATTGCTGTTCGATGAACACACCTCGCTGGTCATCGACCCGGCCGAGGAGCGACTCAAGGCCGAATTCGCCGGTGTGCAGCGACTCATGCTGCCGCTGCACCTGATCGTCAGGATCGAAGAAGTCGAGCGCCGCGGGCAGAACAAGATCCTCGACATCGACGGCAGCATGAGCAATATCACGCCGTTCCCGCTCCCTCCGGGCGACCGCAGCAAACCGTGAGGCGCGCGTGACGGCCAAACAGGGCAGAATTCAGGCCTGACAACGGCAATCGGACCGACTGTGGATATCGACAACGACACCCCGCTGCGGCGACGCATACTGCGCCAGCGCGCCACCCTGCACAACATGCTCATCGACCCGATGCGGCGCGTCGCGCGACGCTGCGCCAAGGTGTGGGACGACAAGCCCGCGCTCGACCACCTGCTCATGGAGTCGATACCCAAGGTGCCGTACGTCTCCTACCTGTATGCGCTCGACAAGGGCGGCATCCAGATCAGCGCCAACGCCTCGCCCGACGGCATGATTCCCGAGGATTGTGGCCGCGACCGCTCGCAGCGGCCGTACATGCTCAACCTGCCACCCAACCGCGACATGTCGCTGTCCGAAGCCTATATCAGCCTGCGCGCCAACCGACCCTCGGTGACGGCGATCCAACGCGTCTATCGCGACGACACGCTGATCGGTTATCTGGGCGGTGATTTCGACCTGCGCGGGCTACCGATCACCAAGGACCTGTACTCGGAGCCCACGCGCTGGCGTCAGCTCAAGGGCGATCCGGCGATCCGCGGCAACGTGTTCCAGCAGTGCCGTATCCAGAGCCGCATGGACGAGCATATCGACGACATCCTACCGACACTCGAAGAACTGGTCGTCGAGAACGGCGCGTTTCACCTCAAGATCCACTTTTCCAGCAGCCGGGCGACGATCTGGCTGCTCGACGACCCCTATCGCTACCAGTTGCTCGAATTCGACGACCTCGTCGACCCCGACGTGTGCTTGGCATTTCCGCACAAGGATTATCCGGCCGATGCCGTGGTAGCGCAGGACCAGATCCGGCCGATCTTCGACACCTTCCGTCACTTGCGCTTCGCCGACGACACGATCTACCTGCGCGCCGGATCAATCAACGTGTTCAACGGTATCGTCGGGCTGAACTTCTCGTGCGACGGCTCGCACTACATTCCGTTCGACCAGTTTCTCGCCCGCGACTCCGAGTTCTGGAACGGCATCGTCTGACGCGGCCGTGAAAACCCGTACGCGCACGCGTTGAATCCGCGTCACCGGCGCGCGACACTTGTCTGGACATGGCGCCCGATGCCGTAGCTGGAACCACGAAATGACGATGCAACATCAGATCGAGCA
Organism: Gammaproteobacteria bacterium; assembly: GCA_020445205.1. GTDB lineage: Bacteria > Pseudomonadota > Gammaproteobacteria > Chromatiales > Chromatiaceae > Thiosocius. The sequence goes on along the minus strand of JAGRHA010000050.1, from coordinate 406 downwards.
ACACCTGCGCGATGCGTTCTCCCCCTTGCACCTCGAGGTACAGAACGAAAGCCATATGCACGACGTGCCCGAGGGGTCGGAGTCGCACTTCCGCGTGGTGCTCGTGACTGAGCAATTCGACGGCAGGCCGTTGATCCAGCGCCATCGCGCGGTGAACGCCGCGCTGTCGAGCGAGCTGGCAGGTGGCATCCACGCCCTCGCATTGCACACGATGACGCCCGAAGAATGGTTCGCCAAAGGCGGCGCGGCACCGCAGTCCCCCCCCTGCCTCGGCGGCGGCAAACGCTGATTCCAGTACGGCGCTCGCGCGTACGCAAACACCGCCTGACGATATCCGGACACCCCGGCAGAGCGCGTAAAACGACGAAATGTTTGCCTGGCGATCGCACTGACATGGTGCAAATCT
>JAGRHA010000359.1 GCA_020445205.1 Gammaproteobacteria bacterium | reverse complement strand
GGTGTGATACACATGATCGATCGGGATGTCGGAATCCGCCGACTCTGAACAATCCCAACCCTTGGCGATGCCCGCGTTGAAGCAGTATGCCTCGCCGGCGATCGCGACACTGGACAACGCGCTGCCGAACATCACCGCCCCCAGCGACAGCAGCGTCGTGCAAGCAATTGCCCTCATTTCTCACCCTTCACGACCACGAGGCCTTCGATCATTGAAACGTCCATCCACAGACCAAACCCGGCCGCGGGCGATGCACATCGTTACACCGGGAACACGGCTTGCGCCCTGCCGTGGCCGTCTGGCCACTGGCGGCAACCGCACGCCCCGCCGGACACGTTCAGCATGTCTCAGCGCATCCTCTCACGGTGGCGTAAATGGCGGCCGCTACGACATTTTTTGCCCGCCTCGCCCGGTGCGCCGCGTAAGATAATGCGCATGGGCGGTCGAGTTCAACCCAAATTGCCGCACCACACTTCCTGGGAATCCAAGATCGGCATCGAGCATTCAAGCTTGACCTTTATTTCCCGATAGAGATCCCGAAGGCTGGTAGCGGGCCGTACGACGGCCGCGGCACGTGTCAGATCTCGGCAGATCGATATAATCGCGGCGCTATTGCGGCACACGGTCACGGATATGCCGCCAAGCGGCCGCTTCTGTGCCCAATTTACCGCCTCTGAACACAACCCCTGAAACCGGCGAGCAGGATGACCGGCAGTCACGTGCACACGACGTCTGGACAAATTGGCATCAAACTCGCGTGGCGCTGCATCCTGATTGCGTTGCTGCTGTCGCTGCTGGGCTGTGGCGAGGACCGCGTCAGCGAACTGCTGTCCAGTGCCGAGCACGCCGAGATCCGTGGCGACCTCACGCAGGCGATCGCCGACTACCGCAGCGCAACGCAACTGGATCCCGGCAACAGCTTCGCACACTGGCGCCTGAGCCAGGCCCTGTTGCGTGCCCGCGACGGCAGCCTGGCCGAAAAAGAGATCATGATCTCCAGGCGCCTGAACGCGGGGCAGAACCGCACGCGACCGGCGATGGCCGAGGCGCTGTACCAGCAAGGTCGGTACGCGGAACTCGTCGCGCTGGCAACCGACGGACTCGACCAGAGCTACGAGAGTACGCTGCTCGCATTTCAGGCCCGCGCCTTCACGGCAACCGGTGATCTCGCACGCGCCGAAGCCGTCTTGCAGCGCGCGCAATCGCTGTCGCCCTACATGCCCGAGGTCGCTTTTGCCGCCGCCGACCTGGCGCTGGCACGGGGTGACATCCCGGCGGCCGTCGCGAGTGCGCGTCGCGTCGACATGATCGAACCCAACTACCCTTACTCGGCCGCGTTGTATGGCGCTATCGCCGAGCACCGCGGTGACCTGCCGACCGCCGAAAACTACTACAACACGGCGGTTTCCGGCCCGTTCGACTACTGGCGCGATCGGCTGCAAAGAGGACGCTTCTACCTGCATGCGGGCAATCCGGCTGCCGCCGCCGCTGACGCCGAGAAACTGCTGGCATCGATGCCGGGCAACCTGCAGGTCACGCTGTTCGCCCAGCGCGCGTTCAGCGCAAACGGCGATACCGATCGCGCGCTTGCGTTGCTCCAACAGTGGATGACGCAGGCCCCGAATGACCTACAGATCGGCGACGAACTCGCCCGCCTGGCGATGCGCAGCGGTCAGTTGGCACGCAGCGAACGCTGGGCCGACCGGATACTGGCGAACGACAGCACCCACCCCAGCGCCAACCTGTTGAAAGCCGTCATCGCATTGTTGCGCAACACACCGGACACTGCGGTCGACAGGCTGCGCACATTGGTCGCGCAATACCCGGAAAACGCCGGAATCCGGCGACTGCTGGTGGTGAGCCTGCTCGATCAGGACGTACTCGCCGCGGCGGGCGAGCACATGGAGGTCTTATTGCAGCAGTTGCCGGCTGACCAGACCGAGGCGCTGGCAAATGCATGGGCGTCGCTGTCGCTGCACGATTCGCCGGACAACCGCGCCGCGCTGGCAGCGGCACTCGATGTCGATCCCCTGTTGCGGCAACCGCCGCAACTCGCACGGGCAGACGCTGCCGTGGTCACCAAGCCCACCGATGCCGTCGACGTACCCAGCCAGGCGAAAGACAACCACCGCTTGTTCGGTGCCGCACGCCAGCATGCCGAGGAAGGCGATGTCGAGGCGGCCGCGGCGGCATTGCGCCAGATCCTCGCCAGCAAGGCCAACGGCTACGAGGCACTCGAAGCGCTCGTCAGCCTGTCGCTTGAACACGACCGGAATCCGGACGTCGCGGACGATATCCGACGTGCGCTCGAGCAGGCACCGCAAGATACCCGCCTGCTGGCGCTGCAGCTGGGTTATGCCGAGGCCGCCGAGGACTGGACAGGTGCCGAAGACGCCTTACTGCGCATCCTGGCCATCGAACCCGGGCGCGACGACGTTCGAGCACGCATCGCCATGTTGCGCCTCGAGCACGACGCCGCACCGCACACGGCACTGCAGGTGCTCGAAGGGTACGAGCGGTCGGCGGACCCCAACCTGCTCCTGGCACTGGCCGAGGCCCACTACCGCCTCGGTAACCTCGCATCGGCACAAACCATCTACCAGAATCTACGCGCCCTCGCACCTGCGCTCCTCACGCCGTACCTGCGCCTGGCGACCCTGTTCGAGTCAGCCGGCAACACGGGGAGCGAACGCGCGGTATTGCAGCACCTCGTCGAGCAAGCGCCCAGCGATCCCTACACCAAACTCGCCATCACTCGCCTGCTGGCCATGCAGGGCAAGCACGCCGCGGCTCGCCAGGAGCTTCAGGGTTCGTCGATCACGGTCGACGATCCCGAGCGGCTGCGCGCCGCGCTCGCCATCGCATTCAGCGAGCGCGCGTACGATGAGGCCGTGCGGCTCACGCGCATGCTCTACACACAGGAACCCGGCCCCGTGGCACTCCTGTCGCACACCCGCGCACTGTC